>NZ_JBHYWP010000111.1:0-27031 GCF_042751845.1 Streptomyces sp. NPDC059398
TCCCGGGCCGGAAGCGCGAGAGGGCCCGGACGCCGCCGCGGGGTGACGGTCGGCGGCCGGGCGGAGAGCGGCTTCAGCTGCCGAGGCCGCCGCTGCCGAAGCTGCTGCCGTCACCGGTGTCCTTCGGCGGCTTCTGCACGGGGCTGCGATGCGTACTCGAACCCTTGATCTCGTGCGGCAGAAGACGCGAACCGTCGTGCGGCATTTCCTCCGGCTCCCGGTATTCCCGCATTTCGTGGACCGGGCCTTCCTCAGGAAGATGAGGCTGCTCCTCCGGCTCCGGTGGCGGGAGTTCCCTGGCGCGGATCCTGCGCCCCCAGGCGAAAGCGGCGAGGAGTACGCCCACCACAATGATTCCGGCCAGAAGCATGAACAGAGCCGTGTTGGACGAGACAGCGAGCTGATATGTCGAGGCTTCCATTCGACTCCCGTACCCGCGCGGCAGGCTTCCATACCGTTTCGACGGTGAGTCATACGGCCTTGAGCGTAAGGAAACCACCCCCGGACGCGGCGAAGAGTTTATCGCTCCGGCCGAACGGGAATCCGTTTCCTCTTCAGGGTGGGCCGCCGGTGAGGTATCCCGGCGCTGAGCGTGACATACGCGTACGCCTCGGTCCCGGCACCGCGGACGGCTGCCAGGCCATTCCCGGGCGGGTCGGTAAGCACCCTTTTCCGCGTGTGATCCAGCGGCGTGCGGCGGCGCATCTTATGGTGCTTCAATGCGACTTGTGCCCTGGTGGGCTCTGCTTTCCTCCGGGTGTGCTCCCGTGCTGTTACTCGGGGGCTGGAATGTCGCGGAGAGGATGCAGGGGCCCGGTTACAACCCCACGACCCGCACCATCAGTGTCCTCGCCGCGTACGGCATGCCCGGGTACGGAGTGATGACCGGCATGCTGCTCGTACTCGGGGCGTGTTACGTCGTCACCGCGATCGGGCTGCGCACCGCCACGCTCCTCGGCCGGGCGGCCCTCGCCGGGGGCGGGATCTCCGCGATGCTGCTCACGCTGGTGCCCGCGCCCCCCACCGGGGGCTCGTTCGGCCACGGGGCCGTGGTCACGGTGGGGTTCGGGCTGCTGGCCGTCTGGCCGGTACTGGCCGTCGACCGCGGTGCGCGCGCTCCGTGGCTGTTCCGGGCCGGGGTGGTCCATGACGGGGGCGTGTCGTGGGGCCTGCGTCCGAACGCGGCGATCGCGGCGAGCGCCGCGATGGGCGCCTGCGCGGTCTGGTTCCTCGTCGGACTCCAGCTCCATGGGCTGCCGGGGATCGCCGAGCGTGTCCTCACCTTCGCCCAGGCGCTGTGGCCTTTCCTCGTCGTGGTCTCCTGCTGGCCCCAGCAGGTCGCTACGGAGGAACCGTAGCCCGCTCCGGAACGGCCGGGGCGCCGACCGCTCGCGGAGCTTCTCGCGGACCCGGCAGGAGGCCGGGCGGACGGTCCCGCGGTCAGGCGAGGAGCCGGTTGGGATGGGAGGCGCGGCGCGCGGCGGCCAGCAGGGACAGGATCTGCGGTCCGGCCTGGTCGAGCCGGGTCACGGTCTTCGCGAACGGCAGGCGCACATCCCGGTGGGTGCCCGGGTACTCCAGGCGGAGCGTCACGCCGTAGCGGTCCATCGCCAGCGGCAGGACGCGCACCATGCCCTTGGCGGGCTGCGGTTGGGCGAGACGCAGGAGAAGGGGGAGCAGTTCGCGGTGCCCGTCCACGAGGTGGGTCAGCATCGTGGCCTCGCTGGTGGCGATCGGGTCCGGGGCCGTCGCCTGCAGCTCGGCGTGGGTGACGAAGGCCCGGCCGGAGACGTCGTCGAGGACCGCCTGCCCGAACTCCATGCAGGTGCTTGCCGTGGCCTCGGTGCTGTACTCGGCCAGCAGCAGCCCGGTCACCGTGACCCGGGCCCGCATCCGGTCGCGTACCGGAGTGGGTGCGATGTCGGTCAGCTCCAGCCGGACCGGGATACGTGCGCCCGGCTGCGCCGGCCCGGCCTCGTCGAGCGGTGCGTGCAGGTGGATGTGGCCCATGGCGCCCGTTCCGTCGAGGCGGTGCACCTCGACGGGCTCGTGCCCATCGCTCACCACCGTCATCGAGTGGGCTGCGGTCAGGATCGACAGCACGCGTTCGGCGGGTGTCGGCTGCGTGGCGCGGGAGTTGAAAGGACGCATCCAAGTTCTCCAGAGGAGCAGGCGGGCAGAGCTCGTAGTGCTACTTAGGTATGCCTAACCTAACCTATGGCTCCGGGTTCGGACAGCGGGGCGTCGCAAGGGGCCGGAAAACGACTGCGGTTCACCCGGACCGCTGGGCGGGTCGGGCCCGGTCACCCCGCCCAGCGGCCGGACAGGAACGTCAGCGCGACGGCGGTCGTGGCGGGCGCGGCCAGGCTGAGGAACAGGGTCTTGAGCGCCGGCCTGCGCAGGCTCCACCCCGCCAGGCCGATCCACAGCGGCCACCACAGCAGGGTGGAGCGGGGTATGGACATGTACCAGTACGAGGTGCCCAGGGCCCACAGGGTGAGGCCGATGTACACGGCCTCCGCCCAGCGGCGCTGCCGGGCCAGCACGACGAGCAGGACGACTCCGGCGACCATGGCCAGGAGTTCGGCCTGGAACATGACGGCGTAACCGGTGGTCTGGGCCTGGGTGAAGGCGTTGTGCCAGGTGTGCGACCAGGCATCCCAGGGGGAGTGGAACGTACGGTTCCAGCCCTGCTCCTCAGCGTGCTTCCAGGCCATCCAGTCACCGGTGTGGGCACGCAGGAAGCCGCTGTAGAGGGCCACGGGCACGGCGGGCAGGACCAGCCAGGGGAACTGGCGCCAGTCGCGGCCGGTCCGCGCGGTGAGGAGGAAGTGCAGCGCGATGGCGGCGGCGAGGAAGAGGCCGTTCACCCGGACCGTGGCCGCCAGCGCCGTCAGGGTCGTCGCGAGCGGCCAGTGGCGGCGCTGGGCGGCGAGCCAGGCGGGCAGGGCGAAGGCGAGGAAGAGCGCCTCCGTGTAGCCGGCGGCCAGAAAGATCGCGCATGGGGAGAGCAGCAGGAACATCACGGAGCGCCGCCCGGCCTCGTGGTCGGGCAGGTGCAGCCGGGCGATCCGGGAGAGCGCGAGAACGGCAACGGCCCCGGCGACGAAGGAGATGAGCAGTCCGGCCGCGGTCCAGTCGGTGACGACGGTGTGGACAGCCCGCAGTACGAGCGGAAAGCCGGGCAGGAACGCTTCTCTGTGGTCCAGGGTGGTGTGCAGGAGGCTGCCCTGGCCCGGGAAGTATCCGTCCCGGGCTATATGCAGGTAGAAGTGCCAGTCCCACTGCTGGAAGGGGGCCAGGAGGGGGCCCGCGTCACGGGAGTCGGGGTCGGCGGGGAACAGCCACCGGACGCAGTAGGCGGTGGTCCAGACGCCCAGCCGGGTCGCCAGATACAGCCACAGCACCTGGCGGTCGGCAGGTCCCACCCGCAGCAGCAGCGAGCGCACGGCGGCCGCCCCCGCACGGGGGCCGGACCCGCGCTGGTGCCGTCGGTCTCCCTCCGCCCCGATCCCGTTCCACCGGCCGGTGCCGGCCCGGTCCGTGGCTGCTGGGTCCGTCGCTGCCGGGCCGGTGCCCGCCCGGCCTCTGTCCGGTCCGTCTCTGTTCCGCCGGTCCGCGCCCGCCCGGCTTCCGTACCTCCGTTTTCCGGACGGCTCGGTCCTGTTCGCACCGGTCCCGCTGCCCGCGGTGGGTGACCGCTGTTCCGGCACGCCCGGCGACCGGCTGGATTCGGGGGTGTTCTCACGCAGCCCGGACGGCAAGAACGGCATGGGGGACTCTCTCCTAGTAGGCGGGGGCGTACCGGGACGACCGGTGACACCCGCGGTTCCTGCGTCTTTCGCTCTCTCGCTCTATTGGAATACGCGGGGGACCGGGTGTCCGGCTGACATGAGCCCCGGGAGAAGAGCGTGACGATCGTCACGGAACCGGAGGGCGTGATTGAGCGTCAGACCCGCGCCCCGGCAGCCTTCGACGGCCCGGCGGAGCGCCCGCTTCACAGGCCAATCCACCACCGCTTCGGCGTCGAATCTCCGGCGTCAGTCAGCAGACGCCGGAGGAACACCGATGAGTACGCCGCACCCCGCTGAGCCCCACGACTTCGAGAACGGCCCGGCCGGCCGGGCGCACCCGGCCCCTTCGGCGCGTCCGGCCGACGATCCGTCCCCTCCGTACGAGGGTTCATACCGGCACGAGGGTTCGTACGAGAGCCGGTGCGAGGGCCTGTACGAGGATCCCGTCCATCCGCCCGAGGCCGCCGAGCGGGCACGGGCGCGCCACATCGCGCGGGCTTCCTGCGCCGCTTCACGCGCCGCCGCCTACGGGGGAGTCCAGGCCCGGGACGGCGCCGGGCGCACGGCCGCGGATGCCGCGGGGGAGACCGCGGGGAGCACCACAGCGGGCCGGGCGGCGCTGCTCGCCCTGGACACGGCGCAGTTGGCACTCGGCACCGCCGTCAACAACACATCGGACCGACGTGACGTGTTCGCGGCGACCGCCAGGGGCGCGGCCCTGGCGGCCCAGGACGCGGTGGACTGCGATCCCGGCGGGCTGCACCTGGTCGCGAACATCCTGGCGGACGGATACGAGGCGCTGGCCGGCGAGGCGCTCAGCAGCCGCCCCGCACCGCCCCCGACCCCCGAAGAGGAGGCCGCCATCCACCGCGGGGAGGGTGAGCCGTACGACGACGTCTATGTGCACCCGGAGGACTCGGCCGCGTACACGGAGCGGACCAGGGTCCGTCAGCCGAAGGACGGGCGCTCCTACCGCCCCCGGCCCTTTCTGCTCTCCGAGGACGCCAGACGCGTGTCTCCGACGGGGGAGCTCTTCGCTCCCGGCGTCGGCAGGCACTGGCGGATCGCGTGGCGGCCCCTGTTCCCCTGAGCGCGGACCGGGCAGGGCATCCGCCCCGGCCGGGCGGCCTGTCGGGAGCGGCAGAGGTGCGGCGCCCGCGTCACGCCCGTACACCCGGAGCCCCGGGTCAGGCCGTCGCGTACTGGTGGGCGCGCCCGCCGCGCCACTTCACCCACGCCTCGTCGTCGAGCAGGGTGTCCGCGTCGAGCAGACCGGCCCGCCGCAGGAACTCGACGACATCCGCGTCGGCGTGGGCCAGACCTGCGATCTCTCCCTGGATCGTCACCCGTCGTCCTCCGCTCGGGGAGGGCGGATGCACCACTATCGGTGTGCTGTCCATGACCTCAGGGTGCGTCCGGCCGCCTTTTCCGGCACTCCGGGAGGACGGCGGAGTCCGAAGGCCCCGGCGCCGCGGCCGGACCCGGGGAGCGCCGGTCCGGCGTGCGTACGGCGGGACGGCCGTCCCTTTCGGGGGGTGCGGTCCGGCGGTCGCCGGGCCCGGCGGTCTTGGTCCATCGGGGTGACCGGGCAGGGGCACGGTGGCGCGGCCCGGTCCCCGTACCGTCCGGGCTGCCTAGCGTGAGACGCCCCTCTCGCGCGACTGCCTGGAGTACGTCATGACGATGCCCGCCCTCACCGACCTGACCGGTTCGTATGTGCTCGACCCGGCGCACACCCGTATCGGCTTCGTGGCCAGGCACGCGATGATCACCAAGGTCCGCGGCTCGTTCGCCGAGTTCGAGGGCACGCTCCAGTTGGACGGCGCGGACCCGGCTCAGTCACGGGTCGCGGTCACCATCAAGACCGACAGCATCGACACGGGCAACGAGCAGCGCGACGGGCATCTGCGGACCAACGATTTCCTCGATGCCCCGAACTACCCGCAGATCACCTTCACCTCGACCGGGATCGAGCAGCTGGACGACAGCCACTTCCGGCTGAGCGGCGATCTGACGATCAAGGACACCAGCAAGCCGATCAGCATCGATTTCGAACTCACCGGTTCCGCTCAGGACCCCTTCGGGAACCAGCGGGTGGGCTTCGAGGGCGAGGTCGCCATCAGCCGCAAGGAGTACGGCATGACGTGGAACGCCACCCTCGAAGGAGGAGGCGTCCTCGTCGGCGACAGGGTGGTGCTGGAATTCGACGTCTCGGCGATCAAGCAGAGCTGAGCGGCGGCCGGGCGGCCGACGCGGGACCCGGCCGAAGCGCGGGCACGGACCGGGTGAGGTAGGCAGAGGCCATGAGTTCGCTGCGCTTCCTCCATGCGCTCCAGGAGCCGCGTCGGCATCCGAAGGCGCTCATGCTCATGCCGTTCCTGCTGATCGCCGCTGTCACGGTGGTGGATCTCTTCACCCCGCCGGCTGTGCATCTCGGGCCCTTCCTGGTGGCGGCGCCGGCCGTGACGGCGTCGTTCGCCGGGCCCCGCAGTACCGCGCTCGTCGGCGCGGTCGCCGTCGCGGCCGACGCGTTCGTGGCGGGCTCGCGGACCAGCGTCACCGATCTCAACCACACCTATCAGCTCGCCGCGCTCTTCCTGATCTCCGTCTTCGTCACCTTCTTCGCGTATCTGAGGGTGCGCCACGAACGTGAGATGACCCATCTGCGCTGGGTGGCCCGCGCGGTGCAGCGCGTGGTCATGAGGCCGCTCCCGGAACGCATCGGAGCGCTGCGGATCGCCTCGGTCTATCTGGCCGCCGAGGCGGAGGCCCAGCTCGGCGGCGACCTGTACGCGGTGACGCGCACGCCGACCGGGACGCGCGTCATCATCGGTGATGTGCGCGGCAAGGGCCTCGATGCCATGGGTGAGGCGGCCGGCGTCCTCGGGGCCTTCCGGGCGCTGGCCCACCGCGATCCGGAACTCTCGGAAGCTGTCGGCCAGTTGGAGGCCAGTGTCACATCCGACCGGAGTGACACGGCAGGGGCGCAGGGGGCGCGCGAGGACAGCGGAGAGTCATTCGTCACCGCGGCCGTGCTCGACATTTCCGACACCGGCCCGGAGCTTCAGCTCGTCAGCCGCGGCCACCCGCCGCCTTTGGTGGTGAGCGCGGGCCGGGTCCAGTCGCTCGACGTACGGGAGCCGGGGCCGCCGCTGGGCCTCGGGCATCTGCTCAGCGGCGTGTTCGGTGCGGAGACCTTCACCTTCGGTGTCGGCGACGTCCTGCTTCTGTACACCGACGGCGTCATCGAGGCCCGGAACGCGGCGGGCCGTTTCTATCCGCTGACCGACCGGATCGCGTCCTGGGGCGCCGACGGCCCGGCCAAGCTGCTCGACCGGCTCTGCGCGGATCTGCTCCGCCACGCCGGCGGCAGCCTCGGCGACGACGCGGCGATGGTGGCCATCGAAAGGCTCCCGGCCGACGGGTGAGCGGCCCGGCCCGTGGCCGTCTCTCCGTCCCACGGTCGCCTCGCCTCCCGCAGTTTGGTCCAGACCTATTGACCGGAGGTCTGGACCACTTTACGTTGACAGGTACTCGACAGCAGCTGTGCAGGTACGGGTGGCAGGTACGTGACACTCATGCCCCGCCCGAGCGCCGGGCCAGGAAGGGACACGACATGATCGGTCGGACGGTACGTCTTCTGGGGGTCGGGCTCGCGACGGCCGCCGTCGTGCAGATGCTGGTCGCCGCAGCGCCCGCCGCCCCGCGGGCCGTTGACACCTGCGCGGTCAAGCCCAAGCCCGCGGGCAAGGTGCTCCAGGGGTACTGGGAGAACTGGGACGGGGCCGCCAACGGTGTGCACCCGCCGCTCGGCTGGATCCCTCTCACCGATTCCCGTATCACCGCCCACGGTTACAACGTGGTCAACGCGGCCTTCCCGGTCATCCGCTCGGACGGCACCGCTCTGTGGGAGGACGGGATGGACTCGACGGTGAAGGTCCCGACCCCGGCCGAGATGTGCCAGGCCAAGGCGTCGGGCCTCACGACGCTGATGTCCATCGGCGGCGCGACCGCGGGCATCGATCTCAGCTCCACCGCGGTCGCCGACCGGTTCGTCGACACCGTGGTGCCCCTCCTGAAGAAGTACAACTTCGACGGCATCGACATCGACATCGAGACCGGACTCACCGGCAGCGGCAACATCAACCAGCTCTCGGCCTCGCAGTCCAACCTCATCCGCATCATCGACGGCGTACTCGCCCGGATGCCGGCGGGCTTCGGGCTGACGATGGCCCCCGAGACCGCCTACGTCACCGGAGGCAGCGTCACCTACGGCTCGATCTGGGGCGCGTATCTGCCGATCGTGAAGAAGTACGCGGACAACGGCCGGCTCTGGTGGCTGAACATGCAGTACTACAACGGCAGCATGTACGGCTGCTCCGGCGACTCGTACGCGGCGGGGACGGTCCAGGGCTTCACCGCGCAGACGGACTGCCTCAACAAGGGGCTCGTCGTCCAGGGCACCACGGTCAAGGTCCCCTACGACAAGCAGGTGCCGGGGCTGCCCGCCCAGCCCGGCGCGGGCGGCGGGTATCTGTCGACCGGGCAGGTCGGCCAGGCGTGGAACACCTACGCCAACGGCCTCAAGGGGCTCATGACCTGGTCGCTCAACTGGGACGGCTCCAAGAACTGGACGTTCGGTGACAACGTCAAGTCCCTGCAGGGGCGCTGACGGCGCACGACCCTGTGCGGCCACGCGGTCAGCAGGTCCCGGCCCTTCGGGGCCGGGACCTCTTTCCGTTCCCTTCCCCCGTCAGGTCAGCCGGGGGTGGACCAGCCCATACGCCAGTAGCCCGCGAAGGAGACATCCCGCTTCGGTACGCCGCGGTCGTTGACCAGATGCCGCCGTACGCCGGTGGCCAGCCGGGATTCGCCGGCCACCCACGCGTACAGGGGGACGCTGGGCAGCTGGGCGGTGAGGACCGCTTCCAGGGCACGGCTGCCGGGCCGTATCGCGTCGTCGTCGCGGCTGAGCCAGTGGACACGTACTCCGGGCGGCGTCCGGAGGGGCCGGATGTCGGCCGCGGACGCCACTTCGAGGTAGACCTCGGTGGGCGGCGGATGCGGGTCGCCGTCCAGGATCGACAGGACGGCGGGCAGGGCGGTCTCGTCTCCGACCAGCAGTTGCGCCCGTGCGTGCTCGGGCCGTCGGTAGGTGGTGCCGAGGTCGAAGATCCCGGCCGGGTCGCCCGGCCGGGCCCGGCGGACCCAGGAGCTCATGGGCGAGTCGCCGTGCAGGGCGAATTCGATGTCGATCTCCTGTTCCGCCGGCCGCACGCGCCGGACGGTCAGGTTGCGCACCCAGGGGCGGACCGTCTTGGACATCAGCATCACCTGGGCCATCCACGCTTCGTTCGAGGCCGTGGGCATGCGCAGCGCGGTCTGTCCGATACGGGGAAAGAAGAGGCGGACGGCCTGGTCGCCGCCGACAGCGACCAGCTCCCGTACGCTCGGCCCGCCGAGGGTGACGGTGGCGAAGCCCGGGGTGAGCAGCTCGCGGCGGCGTACCTCCAGCGTGATCATCGTGCGCTCCGCAGGGGGACGCACGCGGGGACTCATGAACCGCTCCTCGTCGCGAGGAGCATCTTGTTTGCGCAGCTCATGGCAGTATTATGAGCAAAAGCTCACTTCCTTCGGTACTCGCTTTCCGTGCCCCGGAAGGAACGCCGGACGACGTCCGCCCACCGTCGCCTCGCCCCACGTCGCAGCCCCGGCCGGTGCGCGCCGGGCTGACCCGCGAGCGGATCCTCACCGCGGCTGCTCACGTATGCGCCAGGTACGGGGATGCCGCGGGCTGCATGCGGAATCTCGACGTGGCTCCGGCGGGCCCCCTTGGGGGGGGCCCCGGCGGGCGGGGCATGACGGCCCGCCGGGGCCGGGAGGCGGCGTTCGCCGGTTCAGTGGCGGGCCGGAGCCGATATGCCGGTCCCGCCCGGGAGGTCGGCGCCGAACTGTGCGATGACCGCGTCCAGGTCGAGCGGCGCGAAGGCCACGGGTTCCACCTCGTCGATCCTCTCGGCGGGTACCAGCCAGCACACTTCGAACTCCAGGCCGTCCGGGTCGCCGGCGTACAGCGACTTGGTGGTGCCGTGGTCCAACTCGTAGGCCAGCGCGCCTGTCCGGACCAGCTTGTCGCGGATGTGGCGGAACTCGGTCAGGGTGTCCACCTCCCACGCCAGGTGCGCGAGCCCGGGGCGTCGGTCCGGGCTCTGCGGGGAAGCCGGGCCCTCGATCTGGAGGAAGGCCAGATCGTGGTCGTTGGTCGACCCCTCGGCCTGCAGGAACGCGCCCTCGGGCACCTTGTCGCCGTCGGCGTGGACGCGGAATACGGTGCGGAACCTCAGTAGATCGGTGTAGAAGGCGACGCTGCGTTCGACGTCGCGGACGTAGAGGACGGCGTGGTTGAGACGCTGGACCGGCATGTCACTCCTTCGCATACTTACGATTGGTGCGTAGCCCCACCGTAGAGATGCAACGGGGGCCTCACAAAAGGAACATGGGTGTGCGCAAAGCACACCACTGGCGAAAAAATCCGCACCGACCCGACGTGCGAGACCGCCCGTGTCAGGTCCCTGTGCGTCTTCACTAACCCGCGATGCGCCGTGCGCACCGAGGCCCCCGAGTCCGACCGGTTGCACGCTCCGGCCCGGTGCTGCACCCCGGCGGGCCCTGGAACCCCGGAGGTTGGCCACATCGAGCAAGATCTACACTGCCCCCGGCGGCTGGACTCTCGCTTCCGGCGATGGATCGCGGGGTGAGCGCTCGGAGCACACGCGCCAGCCCCGAGGACGGCGCGCGAATTCTGACAAAGGTGGACTGATGGTGGCAGTACCTTTCGATGCGGCGCTGCTGGACGGATACCGTGCCGTGCAGGAGGCCGGTTCGGGCCCGATGAGCCTGGAGCGGCTGCCGGAGGTCCGGGCCGAAGACGCCGCAGAGGTGCCGACGCTCGACGAGCTGCGGCGGGGCGGGCGGTTCGAGGTGACTTCGCGCTCGGTTCCGGGGACGTCCGGAACTTCAGAGGCCGAGCTGCTGATCTGCACGCCTGCCGCTGTTTCGGGCCCGGCCGTGTCGCGCCCGGCCATCTACTTCGTACACGGCGGCGGCTACTTCAGCGGCGATCCGCGGCACCTGTTCTTCCTCGAACCGCTGTTGGACGAAGCCGAGCGCCTCGGGGCGTCGCTGATCTCGGCAGGGTACCGGCTCGCGCCGGAGCATCCGCATCCCGCACCGCTCGACGATGTCTACGCCGGGCTGCTGTGGACGGCTGAGCACGCGGCCGAACTCGGCTTGGACGCGGACCGGATCGTCGTCGCGGGGACGAGTGCCGGCGGTGGCCTGGCCGCCGCGCTGAGTCTGTCGGTGCGCGACAAGGGCGGTCCGCGGCTGGCCGGGCAGTTGCTGATGTGCCCGATGCTCGACGACCGCAACGACAGTGCTTCGGCCCTTCAGATGGACGGTGCCGATGTCTGGGACCGCGGCTGGAACGGCTTCGGGTGGAAGGCCCTGCTCGGTTCCGAGTGCGGGGGCCCGGACGTGTCGCCCTACGCCGCGCCCGCCCGCGCCACGGATCTGTCCGGACTGCCGCCCGCCTTCATCGATGTCGGCTCCGCGGAGACACTGCGCGACGAGGCCGTCGCCTACG
Organism: Streptomyces sp. NPDC059398; assembly: GCF_042751845.1. NCBI lineage: Bacteria > Bacillati > Actinomycetota > Actinomycetes > Kitasatosporales > Streptomycetaceae > Streptomyces > Streptomyces sp. NPDC059398. Next base: position 11,440 of record NZ_JBHYWP010000111.1, read on the forward strand.
CCGACCGGATCTGGCGGGCCGGCGGCGCTGCCGAGCTGCATGTGTGGTCCGGCGGCTACCACACGTTCGACCTGGTGGCCCCGGACGCGGTGATCAGCCGGGCGGCGTGGCGGGCCCGTCGTTCCTGGCTGGAGCGGGTGCTGGCGGCGGACTGACATCCCGCTCGGGTCTTGAGCGAAGGCCGGCCCTCGCTCCGCTGTACCCGCATCCGACGCGGCCCCGGCGCTACAGCCCCGCCGCCCCGGCGTGTGCTGAGAACGGCCCACGCTGTCGTGCGCTTTGATCTGTGCAGAAAGCGGCGCGCTGTGCGGCGCGTGCCGGCCGGCCACAGATCGTCAACGGAGCGTTCGGTATGACGGAGAGAGAGTCCCGCACCCCCCACTGGCTGTTCGGCGATCAGCTCGGCCCCCATTTCCTCGATCCCGCACGGGGCGGCCCGCACCGGGACGCCCCGCTGCTGATGATCGAGGCCCGCAGTGTCCTGCGGCGGCGGCGGTTCCACCGTGCCAAGGCCCATCTGGTGCTCTCGGCGATGCGCCACCGGGCCGCCGAGCTGGGCGACCGGGTGCGGTACATCAAGGCGGACACCTACCGCGAGGGCCTGCGCGAGACCGTCGGAGACGGGCCGGTGACCGTGCACCACCCCACCTCCCACGCGGCTCACGACTTCGTACGGGCGCTGCCCTCCGTACGCGTACTGCCCCCGCGCGGCTTCCTCGTGACGCACGACGAGTTCCGGGAGTGGGCGGACGGCCGTTCCACGAAACGCCTCCGCCAGGAGGACTTCTACCGATGGGTCCGGCAGCGGCACGACCTGCTCATGGAGGGGGACCGGCCGGCCGGGGGCCGCTGGAACCTGGACCACGACAACCGGCAGCCGCCGCCACGCGGCGCCACCGGCCTGGGAGTTCCGGCGCCCTACCGGCCCCGGGAGAGCGACATCGACGCCGAGGTGCGGTCCGACCTCGACCGCTGGTCGCGCGACGGGGACATCGAGTTCGTGGGCGAGGACGCGCCCCGCAGGTTCCCGGCCACCCGCCGGGAGGCGCTCGCCGCCCTGCGCCGCTTCACCGGGCACCGGCTCGCCACGTTCGGCGCGTACGAGGATGCCATGCTCGCCGGGGACACGACGATGAGCCACAGCCTGCTCTCCTCGTCGCTCAACCTCGGCCTGCTCGACCCCGCCGAATGCGTCGAACGGGCCGAGGCGCGGTGGCGGTCGGGCGATGTGCCGCTCAACAGCGCCGAGGGATTCGTACGGCAGATCGCCGGATGGCGCGAGTTCGTCTGGCACGTCTACTGGTACTTCGGCGCGCGGTACCGCGAGAGCAACTCCCTGCGCCACCACGCGCCGCTGCCCGACTGGTTCACGGAGCTCTCCTCCGAAGCGACCGGGGCGAACTGCCTCAGCCACGTCCTGGACCAGGTCCGTACGACGGGCTGGACGCACCACATCCCGCGCCTGATGGTCCTGGGCAGTTTCGCCCTCCAGCGCGGATGGGAGCCCAGGGCCGTCACCGACTGGTTCCACCGCAGCTTCGTCGACGGCTACGACTGGGTCATGGTCCCGAACGTGGTGGGCATGTCGCAGTACGCGGACGGGGGCCGGATGACCACCAAGCCGTACACGTCCGGAGGCGCCTACATCGACCGTATGAGCGACCTCTGCGGTCCCTGCCGGTACAGGCCGTCCGTCCGGGTCGGCGAGGACGCCTGCCCCTTCACGGCCGGGTACTGGAATCTTCTGCACCGCCACCGCGACCGGTTCGAACACAATGCGCGCATGAGCCGGGCGGTGCGTGGGCTGGACCGCCTCTCCGATCTGGAGGAGCTGCTGGAGCAGGAGCGGTCTGACCATGCCCGGTAGACGGCATTTTTCGCCGTTGTCCAGGGTGACGTGCTGCACGGGGAAGCCCCGGCCGTAGGGAGCTTGCGTTCTAGTGGTCGTCGCAACACCCCAGCTCAGGGGATGCGATGGACTTCGAGATCCGGAAGGTCCGAAAGGCTCACGGGCCGATGAAGTTGCGGCGGGAGCGGGAGGAATACTTCCGGCTCGTGCGACAGGGCTATAGCAACAAAGAGGCGTCCCGGCTGGTGGGCGTCAACGAACGGACCGGCCGCGAGTGGCGCAACGGCCGGAGCGATCCGGACAGGTTTCGGGCGCCTGCCCAGCAAGGGCAGGCGCCCGTCGCCATGTCGTCGGGCCGGTATTTGCGCGATGACGAGCGCCTTCACATCGCCGACCGGCTGCGGGAGAAGGCCACGATCCGTGCGATCGCCGCCGAGCTGGGACGCAGCCCGTCCACCGTCAGTCGGGAGATCCGCCGCAACAGCACCACGGATCCCCGTGGTCAGCGGCACTACCGTCCCCACGCGGCCCAGGCCCGTGCCGACGTCCGTCGGCGCCGCCCCAAGGTGGGCAAGATCGCGCAGAACGCCGAGCTGCGGGACTTCATCCAGCATCGCCTGACCCTGCGGTGGAGCCCGGAGCAGATCTGCAACGCTCTGCGTGCACAGTTCCCCGACCGGCCGGAGATGCACGTGGTTCACGAGACGGTCTACCAGGCCCTCTACGTCCAGGGCCGCGGCGAACTACGCCGCGAGGTGGCCCGGGCCCTGCGCTCGGGGCGAGCACGTCGTAGGCCCCAGCGGCAGGCGGCCAGTCGGCAGCCGCGCTTCAGCCACCCGATGGTCATGATCAGCGAACGGCCGGCCGAGGCGGAGGACCGGGCGGTGTCCGGCCACTGGGAAGGCGACCTCATCATCGGGAAGGACAACGGCTCCGCCATCGGTACTCTCGTCGAACGCGCCACCCGCTACGTGATGCTGGTACACCTGCCCGACGGCCGCACCGCCGAGGACATGCGCGACGCGCTCGTGAAGACCGTGCAGAGTCTGCCCTCGCATCTGACGCGCTCGCTGACCTGGGACCAAGGCTCAGAAATGGCAGCCCACCACGCCTTCAGCCTTGCCACCAACGTCCCGGTCTGCTTCTGCGACCCGGCCAGCCCCTGGCAGCGCGGATCGAACGAGAACACCAACGGCCTGCTGCGGCAGTACTTCCCCAAGGGCACCGGCCTGTCCGTCCACAACCACGAACACCTGGCCGCCGTCGCCGCCGAACTCAACGGACGCCCACGCAAAACGCTCGGCTGGGAAACCCCAGCCGAGCGTCTGCATAAACTACTCGCCGCCTAACACAACCGACCACGTGTTGCGACGATCCCTAGAATCCGCCGATTCCCAGCTCCAGCGCACGGTGCACCGTCCTGATCGACTCCGCGTCGTCCGTGCCGGACCCGGTGTAACCATGGGACATCCCCATCGCTCCCAGGCCGATCCGGGAAACCTCCAGGTCACGCAGTTTGATGTAACGCATGTCGTCCTCTTCGCATCGTGGTGTCGCCCCGCGCCTCTACTCCCGCCCGGTCCGGCAGGCCGTGCCTGCGCGGGCCCGTGGGTTGCCGGGTGCCGGCGGCGTCCTGCCCCTTCAGCTTCGCGCCGATGGCGCGGCTGTGGCAGGGCGGGCTCTTCGGGGGTAACGACAGGGCCCCCCTCGGCCCTGCGGACCAGGTCAGGCGCGAGTGAGACTGGAGACATGGCAACGAGGAGCGCGCACAGTGAAGGCGCCGAGCTGGGCCGCTACCTGCGCGCCCGCCGCACCCAGACCAGTCCAGGACACGTCGGCCTCACCGTCGGCGCCGGGGTCCGGCGCACCCCCGGGCTACGCCGTGAGGAGCTGGCCACGCTGGCCGGCATCAGCATCGACTACTACGTACGCCTGGAGCGTGGCAAGGAGACCCGCCCCAGCCCCGCCGTCCTTGATGCCCTCGCCCGGGCCCTGCACATGGACGAGCAGGAACACCAGCACCTGCGCGAGCTGGCCGCCCGTGCCGCGCGCTACATCCCCGAGCCACCGCCCGCGCCCAGCCGCACCGTGCGCCCCCACCTCAAGCTGCTGCTCGATTCCCTGCGCCCGAACCCGGCCTACGTCATCAGCCGCAGCATGGACATGCTCGCCTGGAACCCCGGCGGTCTGGCCCTGTACGCAGGACTGGACGACTGGCCCGTCAAACACCGCAACCTCGCCCGCTACCTGTTCCTGCACCCCGCGGCCCGTGATCTGTTCGGTGACTGGGACCGGCAGATCACCGCATGCGTCGCCCGCCTGCGCGCCATGGCCGGCGCCGCACCCGACGCACCGGACCTCACCAACCTCGTCGGCGAACTGCTCCTGAAGAGCCCCGACTTCGCCGGCCTGTGGGAGCGTTACGAGGTAACCGGGCGCAAGCCCGCCCACAAGACGTTCCAGCACCCGCAGGTCGGCACGGTCACCCTCACCTCGCAGTCCCTGCAGGTGGAAGGCACTCCCGGCCAGCGCATCGGCGTCTACACCGCCGAACCCGGCACCCCCGACCACGACGCCCTGCTCCTGCTGGACATGTCCGCGCCGCAGCCGCCGGAACGCCGCGCGCCGGACTCGGACTCGGACACCACCGGTCGGCAGCTCCGCCGGGACTGACGGGACGCGAGGCTCATTCCGCGGGTTCTGTGGTGGTGCGGTGCAGGCCGTCAGGGTGTCCCGGTCCAGCGAGAGGCAGCTGAAGGGCCTGCTGTGAGGGGGGAAGAATTCTTCCCAGGATGCTTCTTTCCCAGGACACATCCTCCTCCGCACATGCGCCCGCAGTGGTGCAAGCCTGGAATTGCACCGGACTGCACGCGGGAAGGAAAGACAATTCCGTGAACGAGTGCACGTTCGATAAGGCTGAGCGTTGGACTACGGGTCCGGGGCGGCGCGAGACTAGTTCATGGGCCCTGCACGGTGTCGGTGCGAAGGGAACGGCCATGGCCTCCAGTCGGTCGGGGACGAAGACCCGGGTCGAGCGGGTCCGGGAGGGCGCGCAGCCGCTGACCGGCGCCGCCTCGCTGGATCCGCTGCTGGACCGGATCGGTGACGCCCGCTATGTGCTGCTGGGGGAGGCATCCCACGGCAGCACCGACTACTACCGCTGGAGAGCGGCGCTGACGCGTCGGCTGATCGAGGAGAAGGACTTCTCCTTCGTCGCGGTCGAGGGCGACTGGCCCGACTGCCAGGCCGTCCACTCCTCGGTCACGGCGCAGCCGGACGCCCCCGACGACCCGCTCGACGTACTGCTGGAGTTCGGCCGCTGGCCCACCTGGATGTGGGCCAACACCAATGTGCTCCGCTTCGCCCGCTGGCTGCGGGAGTACAACCTCGTTCTGCCGCCCGGCCGTTCACGTGTGGGCTTCTTCGGCCTGGACGTCTACTCCCTGTGGGAGTCGATGGACGCGGTGATCGGATACCTCGACGAACACGCCCCGGACGAGCTGGCGGGCGCGCTGGACGCCTTCCGCTGTTTCGAGCCGTACGGCGGGGACCCGCACTCCTACGCACGCGCCACCCGCTTCGTACCGTCGGGCTGCGAGCGTGAGGTACGCGACCTGCTGGTGCGGCTGCGGCGGGTCACGGCCGGCGCCGAGGCGGCGGGCGGCGGCCTCGCGCAGCTCACCGCACGGCAGAACGCGGAGGTGCTGGCGGGCGCCGAACGGTACTACCGGGCTGTGGCGGGCGGCGGCCCGGAGTCCTGGAACATCCGCGACCACCACATGGCCGGCACTCTGGACCGGCTCATGGAACACCACGGCCCCGACGCGAAGGCCGTGGTGTGGGCGCACAACACCCATGTCGGAGACGCGCGGGCCACCGACATGGCGGGGGCCGGACTGGTCAGCCTCGGCCAGCTCGTCCGGGAGGGCCATGCCGCGGAAGGCGTCGTGCTGGTCGGTTTCGGCTCGTACGACGGGACCGTGGTCGCCGCCGGGCGCTGGGGCGACGACCCGGGCATCCTGCGGGTGCCCCCGGCGCAGCCGGGCAGCGTGGAGGAACTGCTGCACCGCGCGCTCCCCGGCGGCGCGGGGCTCTTCGTGTTCCCGGAAGGTGTCCGCAGTGGAGTGCCGGCCGGTGGCGGCCCCGAGTGGTTCGAGGAGCAGCGGGACCACCGCGCCATCGGAGTGGTCTACCGGCCGGAGGCCGAGAAGCGGGGGAACTACGTCCCCACCGTGCCGGGCGAGCGCTACGACGCCTTCGTCCACCTGGACCGCAGCCAGGCCCTCACCCCGCTCCACGGGGAACTGCCGGGCACCGGCGAGGAGGAGACGTGGCCCACCGGGATGTGACATCGCCGCCGTACGGGCCGTTCCGTACGGCCCGTACGCCGGGAACGGAGTTGTCGGAGAGGAAGGGATCATGCGTTTCCACGACCGGAGCCAAGCCGGGCGGGAGCTCGCCGCCCCGCTCCGCGCAGCAGCGGCCGCCGGCGGTCTGCCCCGGCCCCTGGTGCTGGCGCTTCCACGGGGCGGAGTGCCCGTCGCCGCGGAGATCGCACGGGCCCTGGATGCGCCGCTGGATGTGCTCATCGTCCGGAAGATCGGCCTGCCGGGGCAGCCGGAGAGAGGGGTGGGTGCGATCACCGACGACGATCCGCCGGTGTTCGACAGCGGGGCCCTGCGGTGGCTCGGCCTGAGCGAGGACCGGCTCGCCTCCGAGGTCGCCCGCGAACGCACCGAACTCCACCGCAGGGAGGACCTCTACCGGCAGGGCCGGCCGCCCCCCGCACTTGAGGGGCGGTCCGTGATCGTCGTGGACGACGGCCTCGCCACCGGCGTCACCGCCCGCGCCGCGGTGCGCCATCTGCGCGGCCGCGCACCCGCCCGGCTGCTGCTGGCGGTCCCCGTGGGCGCGGCCGACAGCACCGCGGCCCTGCGCCAGGAGGCCGACGAGGTCATCTGCCTGCACCAGCCCGGAGTCTTCCAGGCGGTCGGAGAGTGGTACGACGTATTCGACCAGGTCCCCGACGGCGAAGTGACCGAGATCATGCGGGACTTCACCGTTCCGTCCTGAGCGAAGCAGGCCGGAGAACGGCCGGCGGGCCCCACTGCCGCCCGCTGCTGTCCCTCGCGCCGTCGCAGCCGGGAGGTCGCCGAGGCAGTCGCCCGGAGAGGTCGGCGCTACAGCCCGGCCGTTGGGCCGGATGGCCGCTTCCCGGCGGGCGACAGCGCGCGCCCGGACCCGGCCGGTGTTCGAATGACGGGGAGCAGCGCCCGATCCGATCCGCGCGGCACCGTCGAAGCCCGCGTGGCGATGAGGAGGTCCCCGGTGAGCAAGAATCCGCCCCCGCCCCAGTACACGGTCCCCGGCATGTCCAGCGCCGACGGCAGCGAGGTCATCAAGCTGCTGCGCGCACGTCTGCACGCACTCAACGATCTCGCTCTCACGCTGAAGCATATTCACTGGAATGTGGTCGGCCCGCACTTCATCGCGGTGCACGAGATGCTCGACCCGCAGGTCGAAGCCGTACGGGACATGACCGACAAGGTCGCCGAGCGCATCTCCACCCTCGGCGGGTCGCCGCCCGGGACGCCGGGTGTCCTGGTCGCCGAACGGTCCTGGGACGACTACAGCGTCGGCCGGGCCGAAGCCATCGAACACCTCGGCGCCCTGGATCTCGTCTACACCAAGCTCATCGAGGACCACCGCGCCGCCGTACGGGCCACCGAAGAGCCCGACCCGGTGACCCAGGACCTGCTCATCGAGAACCTGCGGAGCCTCGAACTGTTCCAGTGGTTCGTCCGCGCCCATCTGGAAAGCGCGGGCGGCAGGCTCAGCACCGCCGGTGCCGGCTCCGAACGGGAGGCCGCCTCGCGGGCGGGCGAGCAGGCTCGCAAGCAGCCCTGACCCCGTACGACAGAAAGGCCGTGCAGGCCGCAGGACGGATGTCGGCGGCCCTGGAGACCACCGAAAGAGCCCGTGGGCACCTCTACGGCTTCCATCAGCTGACCGGCCACGCCGACCTGGGTCTCGACGACGTCGTCGGACTTCTGCGCGACGCCGGCCATCCGGATCTCGCCGACGAGATCAGCAGGGAACTGATCGGACGCAATGTGCTCCCCGGCCGGTGGACCTTCCAGATTGTCGAGGAGTACGACGACGGCTACTACCGCACCTTCCAGCGCCTGGAGGAGAAGGTCAGGGACCGGCTCGCCGGCGGCCGGCGCCATCTGTACGAAGCAGAGATGAAGGAGGACCGCCGCACCCCCGGCCATCCGGCGCACCGCGCGGAACCGGACGGGGCGGCGGACGGCCCCCGGGACTGACAGCGCACGGGCCGGTCCCGGCGGGGGCGGCGGCGCCCAGTGCCGGGCGCCTCCCTCGGACCGAACGGGCCGAATGGACTGAACAGACCGAATGGACTGAACAGACCGAATGGACTGAACAGACCGCACGGACCGACCCGCGACCGTACCCGGAGGCCCCCTCCCGGAGGCCCCCTCCCGGAGGACCCGCCCCAGGAAGCCAGAAGACCCGCCCCAGAAAGGGTGTGCAGGACGGATGCAGCCGAGCAGCGGACCGACCGGGCCGCGAAACCCGTCAGGAAAGGCGCCGTCAGAAAAGGCGCCGTCAGGAAAGGGAGCGTCGGGCAAGCCGCCGACGCGGTCGACGGTGACCCTGCGGATCAACGGGGCGGCCCACACCCTGGACCTGGACCACCGCACTACGCTCCTGGACGCCCTCCGCCAGGAGATCGGGCTCACGGGTGCGAAGAAGGGCTGCGACCACGGGCAGTGCGGCGCGTGCACGGTGCTGGCCGACGGATCCCGCGTCAACAGCTGTCTCCTGCTGGCCGTCGCCCAGCAGGACGTCGGCATCACCACCATCGAGGGGCTCGGCGGCGCCGGAACCCCCCACCCCGTGCAGGAGGCCTTCCTGGACCGGGACGGGTTCCAGTGCGGCTACTGCACCCCGGGCCAGATCTGTTCGGCGGTCGGCGTGCTGGCCGAAGCCGCCGCGGGGCACCCCTCCCACGCCACGGCCGCGGAGGCTCTCGCGGACGAAGGCCCCGCCGAGCTCACCCCGGCCGAGATCCGGGAACGCATGAGCGGCAACCTCTGCCGGTGCGGTGCCTATCCCCGTATCGTCGAAGCCATCGAGGACGTGGTCGTGTGAAGCCGTTCGGCTATGTGAAGGCCCGTACCACCGATGACGCCCTCCACAGCTTCCTCTCGCTGCCCGACGCCCGGTTCATCGGTGGCGGCACCAACCTCGTCGACCTCATGAAACTCGGTGTGGAGACCCCCGCCCACCTCATCGACGTCAGCGGACTGCCCCTCGGCACGGTCGAAGAACTGCCCGGCGGCGGGCTCCGCGTCGGGGCGACCGTACGCAACAGCGATCTCGCCGCCCACCCTGCCGTACGCCGTAACTGGCCGGTGCTCTCGCAGGCGCTGCTGTCGGGCGCCTCGGGCCAGCTCCGCAACGCGGCCACCACCGCAGGGAATCTGCTCCAGCGGACCCGCTGTCCGTACTTCCAGGAGACCGGGCAGCCTTGCAACAAGCGGGAACCGGGGTCCGGTTGCGCCGCCGTCGAAGGGGTCAACCGCGACCACGCCGTCCTCGGCCACTCCGCCCACTGTGTGGCGACGCACCCCTCCGACATGGCGGTGGCCCTGGCGGTCCTCGACGCAGGGATCGAACTCGTCGGCCCCAGCGGCGAACGGACCGTGCCCGTGGCCGACTTCCACCGGCTCCCCGGCGACCGCCCGGAGCAGGACACCGTCATCCGGCCGGGGGAGCTGATCACCTCGGTCGTGATCCCCGGCGCGTCCGGCGGGATGCCCTCCGCGTACCGCAAGGCGCGCGACCGCGCCTCCTACGCCTTCGCCCTGGTCTCCGTCGCCGCCGTTCTGGCAGTCGGCGACGACGGCCTGATCCGGTATGCCCGCCTCGGGTTCGGAGGAGTCGCGCACAAACCCTGGCGCGCCACGACCGCCGAGGCCGTCCTCACCGGAGCGCCGGCCGATGAGAGCACCCTTCTGCGGGCGGCCGACGCCGAACTGGCCCAGGCCGTCCCCCTGTCCGGCAACGCGTTCAAGGTAAGGCTCGCCCGCAATCTGGCCGTCGACACCCTGGCCCGTCTCGCGGACCGCGGCTGAGGAGGAGAGCACCCCGTGAACCAGCACACGTCCACGACCGGCGCCCCCGTGCACCGCCGGGAAGGCCGGGCGAAAGTCACCGGCGCCGCTCCCTACGCCGCCGAGCACTCCCCGCCCGGCCGCGTCCACGCCTGGCCGGTCCCCGCCAGGATCGCCTCCGGCCGGGTCAGCGCCGTGCACACCGGGGACGCGCTGGCACTCCCCGGCACCATCGCCGTACTCACCGCGGACAACGCGCCCCGGCTGGCAGCCACCGACGACCCCACCCTGGACCTCCTCCAGAACGACCGGGTGCCGCACTACGGGTGGTACGTCGCCCTCGCCGTGGCCGAGACCCTGGAAGGGGCGCGTGCCGCAGCACAGGCCGTACGGGTGGAGTACGAGAGCGACCCCCACGATGTGGTGCTGGCGGCCGGCGACCCCGCGATCTACGCGCCGGAGGAAGCCAACGGCGGCTTCCCCGCCGACCGTGAACGCGGCGACTTCGCCGCCGAGTACGCACGGGCGCCCGTCCGGGTCGATGTCTCGTACACCGTCCCCCCGCTCCACAACCACCCGATGGAGCCCCATGCCAGCACCGCGGAGTGGACCGGCGGACATCTGACCGTGCATGACTCCAGCCAGGGCGCGACGGCGGTCCGCCAGGCCCTCGCCACGCTGTTCGCCACCCCGGAGAGCGACATCACCGTCAACTCCCCGCACGTCGGGGGCGGGTTCGGCTCCAAGGGCACCCCGCGCCCCCAGGTGGTGCTGGCCGTCATGGCGGCCAGGCACACCGGGCGCCCCGTGACGCTCTCGCTGCCGCGCCGGCAGATGCCCGCGGTGGTCGGCCACCGTGCCCCCACGCTGCACCGCGTCCGGCTGGGCGCGGAAGACGGCGGCGTGATCACATCGCTGGCCCACGAGGTGATCACCCACACCTCGCGGATCAAGGAGTTCGTGGAGCAGGCCGCCGTCCCCGCGCGGATCATGTACCGCTCACCGCACAGCCTGACGACCCATCGCGTCGCCGCCCTCGACGTCCCCAGCCCCTCCTGGATGCGGGCACCCGGCGAGGCGCCGGGTATGTACGCGCTGGAATCGGCGATGGACGAACTGGCCCTCGCGGCGGGTCTGGACCCGGTGGAGCTGCGGCTGCGGAACGAACCGGACACCGAGCCGGACAGCGGCCTGCCGTTCAGCAGCCGTCACCTCACCGACTGCCTGAAGGAGGGGGCCCGGCGGTTCGGCTGGAGCGGCCGGGACCCCCGCCCCGGTGTCCGGCGGGAAGGCGGGCTCCTGATCGGGACCGGTGTCGCCGCCGCGACCTACCCGGTCCTCGTCTCCCCGTCCGAGGCGACGGCGCACGCGGCGCCGGATGGCACCTTCCTGGTACGGATCAACGCCACCGACATCGGCACGGGAGCCCGCACGGTCCTGGCCCAGATCGCCGCCGGTGTGCTGGGCGTACCGCTGGAACGCGTGGCGGTCGACATCGGCAGCAGCGATCTGCCCAGCGCGTCGCTCGCGGGCGGTTCATCGGGCACCGCGTCCTGGGGCTGGGCGGTCCACCAGGCCTGCACCTCACTCGGGAAGCTGCTCGGTGAACACCCGGGAGCGCTGCCGCCCGACGGCCTGCACGCCGCGGCCGACACCAGCGGGCAGGCCGGGGAGCCGGTGCCCTACGCGCGCCACGCCTTCGGCGCCCACTTCGCCGAGGTGGAGGCGGACCCGGTGTCGGGCGAGGTACGTGTCCGACGGCTGCTGGGGGTGTTCGCGGCCGGACACATCCTCAACTCCCGTACGGCGAGAGCGCAGTTCATCGGCGGCATGGTGATGGGCATCGGGATGGCCCTCACGGAGGGCAGCACCGTCGACCCCGCGTCCGGCGCTTTCGTGGAGAGCGACCTCGCCTCGTACCACGTCCCGGTCTGCGCGGACGTCCGCTCCGTCGAGGCGCACTGGATCGACGAGGAGGACGAGCACCTCAACCCGATGGGCAGCAAGGGAATCGGCGAGATCGGCATCGTCGGTACGGCGGCCGCGGTCGGCAACGCCCTCCATCACGCCATCGGCGTCCGGCTGCGCTCCCTTCCGCTCACCCCGGACAAGGTGCTGGAGGCGATGGACCGCGCACGGTCCTGACGGACTCCGTACCGGGCAGGACAGGAGAGGGCGGGACGGGGGCAGGACAGGACAGGGCAGGACAGGGCAGGACAGGCGGGGTTCGCCGCCGGGGCGGCTCCCATGATCAAATCAGCTTCCCCTGCTCCCACCGCGAAAGCCCCGACGTGCCCTCTCCGTACCACCCCTCGCTGCTCCGCCGCGCCGCCCGTGTCCTCGCCCCGGCGCTGCTCCTCCTCGTGGCCGGCTGTTCCTCCGGTGGCCCCGGCGACGGTGCCACCCCCACCACTGCGGCCTCCACCCGGGACAGCGGCGTTCACAAGCCCCCGGCCCGAGCCTCCTTCGACTATCAGCTGGGCGGCCCGTACCGGCCGCCCGCCGGGGTGCGGGTGGTCTCCCGCGACCGCACGGCCGACCCCGCACCCGGCCTGTACAACATCTGTTACGTCAACGCCTTCCAGTCGCAGCCCGGCAGCGCCATCGGCTGGTGGCAGAAGCACCACCCCGACCTGCTGCTGCGCGACCGGCACGGCAAGCCGGTCGTCGACGAGGACTGGCAGGAGCCCCTCCTCGACATCTCGGGGGCGGCTGAGCGCAAGGCGCTCGCGGACATCGTCGGCCGCTGGATCGACGGCTGCGCCGACGCCGGTTTCGACGCGGTGGAGCCCGACAACCTCGACTCCTACGAGCGCTCGCACGGTCTGCTGACCGAGGACGACGCGGCGTCCTTCGCCCGGCTGCTGGCCGCCCACGCGCACCGGCGGGGTCTCGCCATCGCCCAGAAGAACACCACCGACCTGCTCGGCGAGCGCCACCGTATCGGCTTCGACTTCGCCGTGGTCGAGGAGTGTGGGAGCTTCCAGGAGTGCACCGAGTTCGCCACCGCCTACCAGGGCCGGGCCTTCGACATCGAGTACGGCACCAAGGCCTTCGACCACGCCTGCCGCGCCTGGGGAACGAAACTCTCCATCACCCTGCGTGACCGTGAGGTGACCCCGGCCGGTGAGCAGGGCCATGTGTACCGGCGGTGCGGCTCCTCCCGCTGACGGGCGCCTCCGGGCGGACCGGCGTACGGCCCCGGCGGCCCTGGCGTACGTGCCCCGCCCGCCCGGGGCCCCGGCCGCCGGGGGTGGGGCCCTGTCGAGAGGGGGGCGCTCAGGAGATATCTTGATGTCGAGCAATGTTGCAGACGTGGAGCGGAGCACCCGGTGACTGACTCGACCATCATCTATACACAGACCGACGAGGCCCCGGCCCTGGCGACGTATTCGTTCCTGCCGGTGATCCAGGCGTACGCCTCGACGGCCGGTGTGGCCGTGGAGAGCCGTGACATCTCTCTCGCGGGGCGGATCATCGCCAGTTTCCCCGACCGTCTTGACGAGAGCCTGCGAGTCGAGGACGCACTCGCCGAACTCGGTGAACTGGCCAAGACGCCCGGCGCGAACATCATCAAGCTGCCGAACATCTCGGCGTCCATCCCGCAGCTGAAGGCCGCCATCGCGGAGCTGCAGAAGCTGGGCTACGCGCTTCCGGACTACCCGGACGACCCGCAGACCGACGAGGACAAGGACGTCCGCGCCCGGTACGACAAGGTCAAGGGCAGCGCCGTCAACCCGGTGCTGCGTGAGGGCAACTCGGACCGCCGCGCCCCGGCGTCCGTGAAGAACTACGCCAAGGCCCACCCGCACCGGATGGGTGCCTGGTCGTCCGATTCGAAGACGAACGTCGCCCACATGGACGGCGACGACTTCCGCTCCACCGAGAAGTCGGTCGTCATCGACGAGCCCGGCTCGCTCCGGATCGAGCTCGCGGGGGACGACGGCACCACCACCGTCCTGCGCGAGTCGGTCCCCGTCCTGGCCGGCGAGGTCGTCGACGCCTCGGTGATGCGCGTGGCCGCGCTCCGTGAGTTCTTCACGGCGCAGATCGCCCGCGCCAAGGCCGAGGATGTGCTCTTCTCCGTGCACCTCAAGGCCACCATGATGAAGGTCTCCGACCCGATCATCTTCGGCCATGTGGTCCGCGCCTTCTTCCCGAAGACGTTCGCCGAGCACGGTGCGACGCTCGCCGCCGCCGGGCTGACCCCGAACGACGGCCTCGGCGGCATCCTCAAGGGCCTGGAGTCGCTGCCCGACGGCGCCAAGATCAAGGAGTCCTTCGAGGCCGAGCTGGCCGAAGGCCCCTCGCTGGCGATGGTCGACTCCGACCGCGGCATCACCAACCTGCACGTACCGAGCGATGTCATCGTCGACGCCTCCATGCCCGCCATGATCCGCACCTCCGGCCACATGTGGGGCCCGGACGGCGGCGAGGCCGACACCCTGGCGACCATCCCGGACAGCAGCTACGCCGGGATCTACCAGGTCGTCATCGACGACTGCCGCGCCAACGGCGCCTACGACCCGTCGACGATGGGCTCCGTGCCCAACGTCGGTCTGATGGCGCAGAAGGCCGAGGAGTACGGCAGCCACGACAAGACCTTCGAGATCCCCGTCACCGGCACGGTGCGGGTCCTCGACGGCCAGGGCGACGCCGTCCTGGAGCACGCCGTCAGCGCCGGTGACATCTGGCGCATGTGCCAGACCAAGGACCTGCCGATCCAGGACTGGGTGAAGCTCGCCGTCACCCGGGCCCGCGCGACCGGCACCCCGGCCGTGTTCTGGCTCGACGAGGGCCGCGCGCACGACGCCGCCCTGATCGCCAAGGTCAAGGCGTACCTCCCGGAGCACGACACCGACGGTCTGCAGATCGAGATCATGACCCCGGCGGACGCCATCGCGTTCTCGCTGGAGCGCATCCGCCGTGGCGAGGACACCATCTCCGTCACCGGCAACGTGCTGCGCGACTACCTGACCGACCTGTTCCCCATCCTCGAACTGGGCACCAGCGCGAAGATGCTCTCCGTCGTCCCGCTCATGAACGGCGGCGGCCTCTTCGAGACGGGCGCAGGCGGTTCCGCCCCGAAGCACGTCCAGCAGCTCGTCAAGGAGAACTACCTGCGCTGGGACAGCCTGGGCGAGTTCCTGGCGCTGGCGGTCAGCTTCGAGCACCTCGCGCAGACCACGGGCAACGCGCGCGCCCAGGTCCTCGCCGACACACTGGACCGTGCGACCGGCACGTTCCTCAACGAGGACAAGTCGCCGAGCCGCAAGCTCGGCGGTATCGACAACCGCGGCAGCCACTTCTACCTGGCGCTCTACTGGGCCCGAGAGCTGGCCGCGCAGACCGACGACGCCCAGCTCGCCGAGGCGTTCGCGGCGCTCGCCAAGACGCTCGGTGAGCAGGAGGAGACCATCGTCGGCGAACTGATCGCCGTCCAGGGCTCCCCGGCCGACATCGGCAGCTACTACCAGCCCGACCCGGCGAAGGCCGCGGCCGTCATGCGCCCGTCGGCGACCTTCAACCAGGCGATCGCGACGCTCGGCTGAGGTCCGGCGGGCCGTCCGCCCCACGGCGGCCGGGCCGCCCGCCGCCCCCC
>NZ_JBHYWP010000112.1:0-19679 GCF_042751845.1 Streptomyces sp. NPDC059398
GGACCGCCCCACCGACCCGGCGGAGGCGGCCAACTGGCTGCCCGCGCCAAGCGGCGACTTCCGGCCGAGGGGGGGGGGGGTGGGGGGCGGGGGGTCGCGCGGGGGGTGTGGTGGTGTGAGGTGGGGGGGGGTGTCCCGGGGGGGGGGGGGCCCCGGCGGCCCCCCCCCCCCGGGGCGGTTGGTCCGGACCGGCCCTATGCGTCCAGGCCGATGGCGAAGGCCGCTTCCAGGTCGTGCTGCGAGTAGGTACGGAACGCCACATGCGTGTCCGTGGCCTCTACGCCGGGGATCTTGCTGATCCGGCCGGGGATGATGTCCGCGAGGTCGTCGTGGCGGGCCACCCGGACCAGGGCGATCAGGTCGTACGTCCCGGTGACGGAGTAGACCTCGCTGATGTTCTCCAGCGAGGCGAGCGACTCGGCGATCTCGGGGATCCGGTCCACGCTGGTCTTGATGAGCACGATCGCGGTGATCACGGCTTGCTTTCTCCCTCGGTGGCCGTCGCTGGGAGTTTCACTCTAGTCGTACGCCAGTACCGCACCGCCGCGTAGCCGAAGCCGAGCGTGAACCCCACCAGATGGGCGGTGTACGCGACTCCGGGGCCGGTGCCGGTCTGCTGGCCTGCCGCCAGCCACTGCAGGACGAACCAGAAGACCAGCACGATCCAGGCGGGGAAACGCAGCGGCAGGAACAGCAGGAACGGGAAGATGCTCGTCACCCGGGCCCGGGGGAAGAGGCTCAGGAAGGCGCCGAGCACCGCCGAGATCGCCCCGGACGCGCCCACCAGGGTCTGGTCGGAGCCGCTGTGGGTGAGGGCGTACGCCCCCAGGGCCGCATAGCCGCTCACCACGTAGAAGACGGCGAAGTGCAGACGGCCCATGCGCTCCTCGGCCATCGCGCCGAAGACATAGAGGAACAGCATGTTCCCCAGCAGATGCAGCCAGTTCGCATGGATGAAGAGCGCGGTGAGCGGGGTGAGCAGCGCGCCCGGGGCGCCGCTCATCAGTTCGGTGGGGACGACGCCCCAGTGTTCGAAATAGGCGCTCTGGGCGGCGAGCAGGTTGTCGCCGGTCCCGTACGCCGGGTCGATCCCCGAGACCGGGCTCATCAGGAAGACCAGGCAGCAGAGGCCGATCAGGCCGTATGTCACGACCGGACCGCCCAGCGGGCCCCCGCGCCGTCCGGGCGCCTTCCGGCCGGGTGCATTCCGCCACGTGAACATCCACCGAGCATGGCCCAACCGGACGCAAACGGGCAGATCGCCTCGCCGGGCTCTCCGCGGTCGGCAGGTCCGCCCCCGGGGTATGCCGTAGGCCGTAGGGTTGCGGGGAGTACATCCGCAGTTCGATGGCGCACCGCGACCGAGGCAGTACGAACGAAGAGGACGCACGTATGACGACGGTTCCCATGCCGACCGCCGACACCCGGTGGCGCTGCACGCTCTGCGGCAATCTCACCCGGTTCGACGTGACGCGCTCGTCGAAGGTTGTCGAGTACATACATCTCGACCTGGCCGGTGAGCCCAAGGTGGAGGAGCGCGAGGTGGTCAGTGAGACCATCGAGTCGGTGCGCTGCCGCTGGTGCAACGCGGTGGACCAGATCGAGCTGGTGGACAGGCCGGGCGGCGGCTCCTGAGGGAGCCCCCTGAAGAGCGACAGTGGGGTGACGGATGGTGGACGCTGAAGGCGGTACGGAGCCGGCCGACGCGGCCGGCGACGCCGCGGAGGCGCTCGACCGTCCGCTGCCCGAAGCGGTACGGAGACGTGTCGTCGCGCTCGTCTCCGACGCCTTCGGTGGGCTGACCGTGCCCGAACTCCCGGCGCAGCTGCGGCAGTACGCCCGTTTCACTCCCAGCAGACGGGCCAAGTTCGCGGGTAACGCGATGGCCGCGGCCCTGGAGGGCGACGCGGTGTTCCGCGGGCGCATCGGAGACCGGCTGAAGGAGTCCCAGCCCGAACTGACCGGGGCGCTCGAAGCGGGCTCGCCGCCCGCCGCCGCCGACCCGGTGGATGTGGCGGCGGCGGCCTACGTACTGCGTCCGGCCGGCTGGGTGAAGCTGGTGGCCGCCGCGGGCGAGGAGGCCCAGCGGGTGGTCGCCGAGCGCGCCGACGAGGCGGGCCGGCACGAGCTGGAGCGGATGCGCGCGGAGCTGGCCGAGGCACGGGCGCAGACCAGGAGCGAGAACGAGCGGCTGCGTACGGAGTTGGAGGCGGCCCGCAAGGATGCTGAATCGCTTCAGCGCAAGCTGCGCAGCGCGCAGAGCGATGTGAAGCGCGGCGAGGCCGCGCTGCGCCGCTCCGGCTCCGAGATCGAAGCGGTCAGGTCCGACTCGGCGGCCCGGGTCGCCGCAGCCGAGAGCGAGTCGCGCCGGCTGAAGGCGCGGCTCGGTGAGGCCGAGGCGGCGGTCGAGGCCGGCCGCCGCGCCGTGCGCGAGGGGCGCTCGGTCGAGGACATGCGGCTGCGGCTGCTCCTCGACACGGTGCTCGACGCCGCCCAGGGGCTGCGGCGCGAACTGGCCCTGCCGCCGGTGACCTCGCGCCCCGCCGACTCCGTGGACGCGGTCGAGCCCGGCAGGCTCTCGCCCAAGGACGTCGCGGCCAGGGCGCTCTCCGACACCGACCCGGCCCTCCTCGACCAGCTGCTCTCACTGCCGCAGGCCCATCTGGTGGTGGACGGCTACAACGTCACCAAGACCGGCTATCCGCAACTGCCCCTGGAGAAGCAGCGGCTGCGGCTGCTCGGCGGTCTCTCGATGCTCGCCGCGCAGACCGGCGCCGAGATGACCTGTGTCTTCGACGGGGCCGAGCTGGCGGCGCCGGTGCTGCTGGCGCCGCCGCGTGGCGTACGGGTGCTGTTCAGCAAGCCCGGGGTGACGGCGGACGAGGTGATCCGCCAACTGGTCAGGGCGGAGCCGTCCGGGCGTCCCGTGGTGGTCGTGTCGGCCGACCGCGAGGTCGCCGACGGTGTGGCGAGAGCGGGCGCGAGACCTGTCGCGTCCGTCTTGTTGCTGAAGAGGCTTTCGCGTGCCGTGTAACTGCTGTGCACAATGCCCGAGTTCGTGACGCACGTTTTTCACCACAGCGTCAAGTGACCGTTACTGCCTGTGCGGTGTCTGTAAAATATGCATACAGTGACCGAGATTTTTGGCAACAGGATTTGAACTGATCACAAGAAGGTCACTAGGGTCGGGCCTCGAACCTTCGCGCGGTTGATCACTCATCCGGGGTGTCAGCGAAGGAACCGCCGATGCCTTCACGGTTTTGCTACGTGTTCGGCGGCTCTGAGGATGAAGGAGCTCGCCTCCGTGGCGTCCCACCGTCGACCCAAGCAGCCGAGCCGTACTCGGGTGACCGTGCTCACCGCGACCGCTGCAGCAGCCGTGGCCCTGACCGCTCAGGCCGCACACGCAGACCCGAAGCCGTCCAAGAGTGAGGTCAAGGCGAAGGTCGACAAGCTCTACGAGGACGTGGACGCGGTCAGCCAGAAGTACGACGGCGCCAAGGACCAGCAGGACAAGCTGAAGAAGCAGGTCGACGACCTGCAGGACAGCGTCGCCCGCGGCCAGGAGGACCTCAACAAGCTGCGGGGCCAGCTCGGTTCCATGGCGAGCGCCCAGTACCGCTCGGGTGGCATCGACCCCTCGGTCCAGCTCTTCCTCTCGTCCGACCCGGACACCTTCCTCGACAAGGCCACCGCGCAGGACCAGCTGAGCGGCCAGCAGGCCGACGCGGTCAAGAAGATCCAGGCCAAGCAGCGCACCCTCGCCCAGCAGCGTGCCGAGGCGCAGGACAAGCTCAAGGACCTGGCGTCGACGCGTACCGAACTCGGCAAGAAGAAGCAGGAGGTCCAGGACAAGCTGGCCTCCGCGCGCAAGCTGCTCTCCAGCCTGACCGCTGCCGAGCGCGCCTCGATAGCCGATGAGAACTCGCGCGCCAACCGGGCCAGCGACCGTGCGGACCTCGGCGACGCCGTACCGGCCTCCGCCCGTGGCGCCGCCGCCCTCAACGCGGCGAAGACGCAGCTCGGCAAGCCGTATGTGTACGGCGCCACCGGCCCCGCCTCGTTCGACTGCTCCGGGCTGACGTCCTGGGCGTACGCGCAGGCCGGCGTCACGATCCCGCGCACCTCGCAGGCCCAGGCCAACGCCGGACAGCGGATCTACTCGCAGAGCGCCCTCAAGCCCGGCGACCTGGTGCTCTTCTACGGCGACATGCACCACATCGGCATCTACGCGGGCAACGGCCAGGTGCTGCACGCACCGCACACCGGCGCGGTCGTCCGGTACGAGGCGATGGGCAACATGCCGTTCCAGTTCGGCGTCCGCATCTGATCCGGCCTCGGCGCCCGTTCCGTACGGCGCCGTCCACACCGCCCATTCGGGCGAATTACGGTGCCGTGAGCTGACTCCCCGCCCCGTCGGTGACCTTGTGATCTCCGGCGGGGCGTCACTCTGTGTGCACGGCGGGGTCTTTGGTCACAGCGTGGTCACACGGCTACTGTCCGGCGTGCGGTTCCCGGAGATCGGTCCGCCCATCGGGGCGGCAGGGACCGCACGCAGCGGAAGGAGTGCGGCTCCTGTGGTGTCCCATCGCCGTGTCACCCAGTCCGGCCTCGCCCAGGGCGCCCGGATCACTGTGCTGTCCGCCGCGCTGGCGACAGGAGCGGCAGGACTCGGGGCCGCACCGGCCGGCGCCGAACCGCACGAGTCGGCGGCGGCCACCAAAAGCAGGGTCGACGGGCTCTACGCCCAGGCCGAGCGGGCCACCCAGCAGTACGACAAGGCCGACGAGCAGACCGAGCGGCTGCGCCGCCAGGTCGCCGACGCGCAGGACGGGGTGGCCCGTGGCCAGGAGCGGCTCAACCGGATGCGCGGCGCGCTGGGCGCGCTGGCCGGCGCGCAGTACCGCGCGGGGGCCATCGACCCCTCGCTCGCCCTGCTGCTCTCATCCGACCCCGACTCGTACCTCGACAAGGCCGCCGCGCTGGCCCAGCTCGGCGAGGTCCAGGCGGGCGAGCTGCACCGCATCCAGCAGGCCCAGCGCGAGCTGACGCAGCGGCGCGCCGACGCGACCCGCCGGCTCGCCGAACTCCGGCACAGCCGCACCGAGGTCGCCCGCCACAAGCGCACCGTCGAGGGCAAGCTCGCCCGAGCCCGCCGGCTGCTCGACACCCTGCCCACCAAGCAGCGCGCCTCGTACGACCAGGTCTCGCGCTCGGACCGGGGCGCCCTGCCCGCGCTCGGCGCGCTGCCGGTGTCCGGCCGGACGGGGGCCGCCGTGGCCGCGGCCCGCAGCGCGCTCGGCAGGCCCTACGCGTGGGGCGCCAACGGGCCCTCCAGCTTCGACTGTTCGGGGCTGATGCAGTGGGCGTACGCACACGCCGGCGTCTCCCTGCCGCGCACCTCGCAGGAGCAGCGGTTCGCGGGCCGGCAGATCCCGCTCTCCCAGGCCAGGCCGGGGGACCTCGTGGTGTACCGCAGCGACGCCAGCCATGTCGCGATGTACATGGGCAACGGCCAGGTCCTGCACGCTCCTTACCCGGGGGCCAGGGTCCGCTACGACCCGGTCGGCATGATGCCCGTCTCGTCGGTGACCCGGGTCTGACCGGTGCGGGGCGCCGTCCGGCCCCGCCTGCCCCGGCACGTACGATCGGCGGCGTGACGGCGCGGGGGAGCGGGGCGGTACGGAAGCGGGCCGCGGGGTGCGCGCTCGCTCTCTGCCTGCTGCTTCCCGGGTGCGCCACGCCTTCGGAGCCCGCCGGGCAGGACGCGGCGGAGCGCGGCATCCGCAGCACGCTGGACCGCCGGGCCGCTGCCGTCACCGGCCACCACGAGAGCGGATATCTCTCCGTCGTCGACCCGCGGGCGAAGGGGCTGCGGACGGCGCAGCGCGCGGAGTTCCGCAACCTCGCCGCGGTACCGCTGAGTTCCTGGCAGTACCGGCTCGACGACGTGCGGCTGACGGGCGTCCACGCCACCGCGCAGGTCGAGCTGCGGTACCGGATCACCGGTTACGACAGCGCCCCGGTGGCGGACCGGCGCACGCTCGGTCTGGTGCGCCGGGACGGCCGCTGGTACCTGGACGAGGACAGGCCCGCCCCCGGCACCGGACAGCAGCTCTGGCAGCAGGGCCGGGTGCGCACCGCACGCGGCAGACACAGCCTGGTGCTCGGCGTCGGCGGGGACGCCGGGGCGCTCCGCCGGGTGGCCGCCGTCGCGGACCAGGCGGTGCCGGCCGTGGACCGGGCGTGGCACCGGAAGTGGGCGGGGCGGGTGGTGGTGCTCGTGCCGTCGTCGCTGGACGCGATGGGCGCGCTGCTGGGCTCGCCCGCCGCCACCTACCGGGGCATCGCGGCGGTCACCACCGGCGAGGCGGGCGGCGCCGGGGCCGCGCCGGCCGACCGTGTCATCGTCAACCCCGAGGCGTACGCCCAACTGGGCGGGCTGGGCCGCCAGGTGGTCATCACCCATGAGACCACCCATGTCGCCACCCGTACCGCGACCTCCGCCGCCACCCCGCTCTGGCTCTCCGAGGGTTTCGCCGACTGGGTCGCCTACCGGGGCACCGGCAGCAGCCCCCAGGAGGCGGCGCCGGAGCTCCAGCGGGCGGTGCGCTCGGGGTCGCTGCCCGCGACCCTGCCCACCGACGCGGACTTCGGTTTCAGCGACAGCGCCGACCGGCTCGCGCGTGCCTACGAGGGCGGCTGGCTGGCCTGCCGGCTGATCGCGGAGCACTGGGGCGAGCAGAAGCTGACGGACTTCTACCGGGCGGTCGGGGCGCACGGGCAGCGCGACGGCGCGGTCGAGCAGGCCATGAACGAGGTGCTCGGTACGGACCCGGACGCCTTCACCGCGCGGTGGCGCGAGTACCTCAGGGCGCAGCTGGGCTGAGCGGCTCCCGGCCCGCGTCGGTGTCCCCGGGCCGGGCGACGGCCCCGTCCACCGCCCGCTGCCCGCGCGGCGGGACCGTACGCCGCCACAGCGCACGGGCCGCGATCACCGAGGCCGCGACCAGCAGACCGTTCCGTACGAAGATCAGCGCGACTCCGGCCGCGTCCCCGGCGATCACATGGCCGAACCAGAGCGGGAACTCCAGCGACGTCACGCCGGTGGCGACCACCACCAGCACGACGGGGACCGCCATCACGCTGGTACGGAACAAAAGGCAGACGGCGCCGAGGCCGACCAGCCACACCATGTACTGGGGGCTGATCACCCGGCTCGTCGTGGTGAAGAGCAGCACCGCGGTGAACGCCGCGTCGCCCGTCGTGGCCGGCGGGTACTCCCTGGCCCGCAGCCGCCACAGCAGCAGCCAGCCGAAGGCCAGGACGCTCAGCCCCAGGGCGACGGCGCTCACCACGTGGACGTACGGACCGATGAACTCCAGCGAGCCGTAGTTCATCATCACCTGCCCCTGCCAGCCGAACTGCCGTGCCACCTGGAAGAACAGACCGCCCAGCGATTCGAGCTCCGTACCCCGCTCACGCTGGAAGGTGAGGAAGGAGAAGGCGCCGGGCACCGCCGTACCGGCGATGAGCAGCAGGGCCGCGGCCGTCGCGGCGAAAGCCGTCCAGGACCGGCGCGTGGCCGGGCCGCGCGCCGCGCCCGCGAGCAGCAGCGCGGGCCAGACCTTGAGCAGGGCGCCGAGCGCGGCCAGCGCCCCCATGGTGCGCGGCCTGCGGGACCCGGCCAGCAGCGCGGCCACCGCGACCGCGGTCACCATCAGGTCGTACCTGGCGTACGCGGTCGGACCGAGCAGCGGCAGGCCCACCACCCACACCCAGACACCGGCCCGGCGCTTGCCCGGCCGGCGCGCCGTGTACAGCAGCAGGCCGAGCACCACCGCGTCGGCGAGGAAGGTCAGTACGAAGAAGGCCGAGGCATAGCCGAGGAACGGCAGGGCGGCGGGGGAGAGGATCGCGAGGGCCGCACCGGGCGGGTACTGCCAGGTCACGTCGGAGAGCGGGAACGTGCCGCTCCGCAGCACCTCGTACCAGCCGTGGTAGGTCACGGACACGTCATCGGTGACATGGGTTCCCGGTGTGACCAGCACCTTGAACACAGAGAGCAGCAGCAGCGCTCTGGTCGCGGCCCAGACCGCGACGGGGAGTGCCGCGCCCCGTAAGCTCCGCACAACAGTGTGATCCATGGTGACGGCCGGGGCCGCGGTCTGTTCCGACACCGGCGGATGTTATCGTGCGGCCCCTCGCGGAGCGGTGAGGCGAGGCCGTTGGGTACTGTCTGCGGCGATGCACAAGACGCTGATCGTGACCAATGACTTCCCGCCGCGCCCCGGTGGCATCCAGGCGTTCCTGCACAACATGGCCCTGCGCCTGGATCCCGAACGGGTCGTCGTCTACGCCTCCACCTGGAAGCGCGGCGCCGAGGGGGCCGCGGCCACCGCGGCCTTCGACGCGGAGCAGCCGTTCACGGTCGTACGCGACCGGACCACGATGCTGCTGCCGACCCCGCGGGTCACGGCGCGGGCGAGCGGACTGCTGCGCGAACACGGCTGTACGTCGGTGTGGTTCGGAGCGGCCGCCCCGCTCGGGCTGATGGCTCCCTCGCTGCGTGCGGCAGGCGCGGAACGCCTCGTCGCCACCACGCACGGCCACGAGGCGGGCTGGGCACAGCTGCCGGGGCCGCGGCAGCTGCTGCGGCGGATCGGCGAGGGCACGGACACCCTCACCTACCTCGGCGAGTACACCCGCTCCCGGATCGCCGCCGCGCTCACCCCGGCCGCCGCGGGCCGTATGGTGCAACTGCCGCCGGGCGTGGACGAGAAGACGTTTCATCCGGGTTCGGGCGGAGCGGCGGTCCGCGCGCGGCTCGGGCTGACGGACCGGCCGGTGGTCGTCTGTGTCTCGCGGCTCGTACCGCGCAAGGGGCAGGACACACTGATCCGGGCGATGCCCCGGATCCTGCGGGAGGTGCCGGACGCGGTCCTGCTCATCGTGGGCGGCGGACCGTACGCCCGGGACCTGGAGAAGCTGGCGGAACGGACCGGTGTCGCGGACTCGGTGCGCTTCACGGGCCCGGTGCCCTGGGCCGGACTGCCCGCGCACTACGGGGCGGGCGACGTCTTCGCCATGCCGTGCAGGACCCGCAGGGGCGGGCTCGACGTCGAGGGGCTCGGCATCGTCTATCTGGAGGCGTCGGCGACCGGGCTGCCGGTGGTGGCCGGCGACTCGGGCGGCGCGCCCGACGCGGTGCTCGACGGGGAGACCGGCTGGGTGGTGCGGGGCGGTACGGCCGGGGACGCGGCGGACCGGATCGTCACCCTGCTCCAGGACCCGGGGCTGCGGCGGCGGATGGGCCGGCGCGGCCGGGCCTGGGTCGAGGAGAAGTGGCGCTGGGACCTGCTGGCCGAAAAACTCAGGGAACTGCTCTAGGGAACTGCTCTGACGAGGCAGGCGGGGCAGGACGGGGCGCGGGCCCGGGCGGCGTTGCGGCCTGGCCCCGTAGGCCCTCCTCAGCCCCGGTAGATCGCTTCGATCTCGTCGGCGAAATCCTTCGCCACCACGGCGCGCTTGAGCTTCAGCGACGGCGTGATGTGCCCCGCCTCCTCGGTGAACTGCGCGGGCAGCACCCGGAACTTGCGTACGGATTCGGCCTTGGAGACCGCCGCGTTGCCGTCGTTCACCGCCCGCTGGATCTCGGCCAGCAGGTCCGGGTCCTCGCACAGCGACAGCGGCGTGGACCCCGCCGGTTTGCCGCTCTCCTCGGCCCACCGCGCCAGGAACTCCTCGTCCAGGGTCACCAGCGCACCGATGAACGGCCGTCCGTCGCCGACCACCATGCACTCGGCGACCAGGGCGTGCGACCGGATGCGGTCCTCGATCACGGCGGGGGCGACGTTCTTGCCGCCCGCGGTGACGATGATCTCCTTCTTGCGGCCGGTGATCGCGAGGTAGCCGTCCTCGTCGAGCGTGCCGATGTCACCGGTGTGGAACCAGCCGTCGGCCAGTGCGTCGGCCGTCGCCGTCTCGTTGTTCCAGTAGCCGTTGAACAGGTGCTCGCCGTGCAGCAGCACCTCGCCGTCGTCCGCGATCCGTACCACCGAACCGGGCAGCGGCTGGCCGACCGTACCGATCTTCTGCCGGTCCCACGGGTTGAAGGCGGTCGCCGCACAGGACTCGGTGAGGCCGTACCCCTCAAGGACGGTGAAGCCGATGCCCCGGTAGAAGTGGCCGAGCCGCTCGCCCAGCGGTGCGCCGCCGGAGATCGCGTACTCGCCGCGCCCGCCGAGTACCGCGCGCAGCTTGCTGAAGACCAGCCGGTCGAAGAGCTTGTGCTTGATCCGCAGCCCGGCGGACGGGCCCTGCGGGGTGCCCAGCGCGCGGCTGTAGGCGATGGCGGTGCCGGCCGCCCTGTCGAAGATCTTTCCCTTGCCGTCGGCCTGCGCCTTCGCGCGCGCCGAGTTGTAGACCTTCTCGAAGACGCGGGGGACGCCGAGGATCAACGTCGGCCGGAAGGAGGCCAGTTCATCCGTGAGGTGCTTGATGTCCGGTACGCAGCCGATCTTGATCGGCGCCATCACGGAGGAGACCTCGACCAGCCGGCCGAAGACATGCGCCGCGGGCAGGAAGAGCAGCACCGAGCACTCGCCGGTACGGAAGAGCGGTTTCAGCCGTTCAACGATGTTGCCGCACTCGGCGAAGAAGCTGCGGTGGGTCAGCACACAGCCCTTCGGGCGGCCGGTGGTCCCCGAGGTGTAGACGATGGTGGCCGGATCGTTGGCCCGCGCCCGGGAGCTGCGCTCGGTCACGGTCTCGTCCGTGACCTCGGCACCGCTCGCCCGGAGCTCGTCGACGGCGCCCCTGTCGATCTGCCAGACGTGCCGGAGTGACGGCAGCGCATGCCGTACGGCCTCGACGGTCGCGGCGTGCGCGTCGCTCTCCACGAGCACCGCGACCGCCCCGGAGTCGCCGAGTATCCACTGCACCTGCTCGGCCGAGCTGGTCTCGTACACCGGCACGGTGATCGCGCCCGCGCTCCAGATCGCGAAGTCCAGCTGGACCCACTCGTACCGGGTCCGCGACATCAGGGCGACCCGGTCCCCGGGCCGCACACCCGCGGCGATCAGGCCCTTGGCGGCGTCGTGCACCTCGGTGAGGAACCGGGCGGCCGTGACATCGGTCCAGACACCGGCCACCTTGCGGCCCATGACCGCGACATCGGGGTGCTGAGCGGCGTTGCGGCGGACCAGATCCGTCAGATTGCCGTCCGATGGGACCTCGTACAGGGCCGGAAGGCTGAACTCACGCAAGACTGCTGCTCCTCTGGTCGACATCACTGTCGCCACGACTGGACCTGACCGCCCGGACGTTACCCATGGGTAAGCGGTTCCCGATAGGGGGTTCCGGACAGATGTTCCATGCGTCACACGACACCACCGTGCTTCGCGCAGAGTAGTCCACGCCTGTCGGCGGGCGGCGGTATTCGCAGGTCCGGCCCCCTCTGTTCAGGCCGGGTCCAGGAGTCCTAGGCTGATCACCATGCGCGTGCATGTGGTCAGTGACGTCCATGGCAACACCAGCGGTCTCGCGAGGGCGGGTGACGGTGCCGACGCGCTGATCTGCCTCGGCGACCTCGTCCTCTTCCTGGACTACGCCGACCACTCACGCGGCATCTTCCCCGACCTCTTCGGTGTCGAGAACGCCGACCGCATCGTGGAGCTGCGCACCGCCCGCCGCTTCGACGAGGCGCGCGACCTCGGCCGCGCGCTCTGGAGCGGGGTGGACCGGGACAGCGCGATCGAGACGGCGGTACGCAGCCAGTACGCCGACATGTTCGCGGCCTTCCCCACCCCGACGTACGCGACCTACGGCAATGTCGACGTCCCGCCCCTCTGGCACGAGTACGCACGCCCCGGCACCACCGTGCTGGACGGCGAGCGCGTCGAGATCGGCGGCCGTGTCTTCGGCTTCGTGGGCGGCGGCCTCAGAACCCCGATGCGTACGCCCTACGAGGTCAGCGACGAGGAGTACGCGGCCAAGATCGAGGCACTCGGGGATGTCGACGTGCTCTGTACGCACATCCCGCCCGAGGTCCCCGAGCTGGTCTACGACACGGTGGCCCGGCGCTTCGAGCGGGGCAGCCGTGCGCTGCTCGCGGCCATCCTGCGGATCCGCCCCAAGTACGCCCTCTTCGGCCATGTGCACCAGCCCCTTTCCCGCCGGGTCCGCGTCGGGCGGACCGAGTGCGTGAACGTCGGCCACTTCGCCTCGACCTCGCGGCCCTGGGTCATGGAGTGGTAGCGGTCGGCGGCCCGGTGCGCACGCGATAGCCTTCACCAGCGCATGCACACCGGATTCCGCACTGGAGGAGCCACGGCGATGGCTGAACACACCAGCTCAAGCATCACGATCGAGGCCGCACCGGCCGACGTCATGGGCGTGATCGCCGACTTCGCCCGCTACCCGGAGTGGACCGGCGAGGTGAAGGAGGCCGAGGTGCTCTCCACCGACGCCGAGGGCCGCGCCGAGCAGGTCAGGCTGGTGCTCGACGCCGGCGCGATCAAGGACGATCACACCCTCGCGTACACCTGGACGGGCGCCGACGAGGTCAGCTGGACCCTGGTCAAGTCGCAGATGCTCCGCGCTCTCGACGGCACCTACCTCCTCGCCCCGGCCGGCGACGCCACCGAGGTCACCTACCGGCTGACCGTCGACGTCAAGATCCCGATGCTGGGGATGATCAAGCGCAAGGCCGAGAAGGTCATCATCGACCGTGCCCTGGCCGGTCTGAAGAAGCGGGTCGAGTCCGGCGCCGCAGCACAGTCCGAGGGCTGACACCCGATGCGTACGGTCCTCGTCACCGGCCTCGGCGGCGCGGGCCGCACCACCGTCGCCGCGGCCACCGCACTGGCGGCCGCCCGCGAAGGCGAACGGGTCCTGCTGCTCTCCGCCGACCCGGACCCGGGCGAGAGCCTCTCCCTCGCCCGCGACGCGGGCGTGCGGGCCGAGCGGATCGACTCGGGCGCCCACTTCCGCAGCGAACTGCTGACCCTCCAGGAACGCGGCACCGCGGCCCTGGAACTGCTCGGCGCGTCCAGGCTCGACGAGGAGGAACTCACCGAGCTGCCGGGCGCCGCGCAGTTCGCCCTGCTGCACGCGCTGCGCACCGCCGACAGCGACGCCTGGGACCTGGCCGTCGTCGATCTGCCGCCCGTGCAGGAGGCCCTGGCCGTCCTCGCCCTCCCCGAGCAGCTCCGCCGCTATCTGCGCCGGCTGCTGCCGCCCGAGCGGCAGGCCGCCCGCGCGCTGCGCCCGATGCTGGCGCAGCTCGCCGGGGTCCCGATGCCCGCCCAGTGGCTCTACGAGACGACCGCCCGCTGGGAGCGCGAACTGGCCGCGGTGCAGGCCAGGATCGACGACCCGGGAACGGTCGTACGGCTGGTGGCGGAGCCGGGGCCCGCCGCGACCCGGGCGCTGCGCACCGCCCGTACCGGGATCGCGCTGCACCGCCACGCCCTGGACCTGGTCGTCGCGAACCGGCTGGTGCCCGGCGGCTCCGGGGAGCCCTGGCTCGCCGCGCTCGCGGCCGAGCAGCAGGAGCACCTCAAGGAGCTGTCCGCCTGTTTCGGCGGCATCGATGTGGCGGAACTTCCCCATCTGGGCCGGGCACCCCGCACCGCCGGTGAGCTGTTCCCGCTGGAGCTCCCGGCCACTCCCCGCACCGCGGCCCCGCAGTGGCACATCGAGGACCGGCTCGCCGACGACGGTGTCCTGGTCTGGCAGCTGCCGCTGCCCGGCGCGGTCAAGGCGGAGCTCGGCCTGATCAGGCGCGGCGACGAACTGCTGCTCACCGCAGGGCCGTTCCGCAGGACCGTCACCCTGCCTTCGGTGCTGCGCCGCTGCACGGTGGAGGGCGCGGGGCTCACGGACGGGGTCCTGGGCATCAGATTCGTACCGGACCCGGCGCTGTGGCCCCGGGAGCAGCGGCCGGACCGGTGACGGAGCAGCCGGTGCCGTGTCCGGGCCGGTGGCGGAGGAGCCGGTGGCCGGGCCGCTGAACGCAGTCGGGCCGTTCGGGTAACGTCGTAAGTACGGCCCGAAGTACCCCGTCACCCCGTCGCAGGAGTCCGTCATGAGCGAAGCCCCCGAGCAGCCGGCCACCGATTCGGACGCCTGGGAGAGGGCCTGCGCGGAGGACCTCGCCGCTGAGAAGGCCCGCCGTCGCGCCCAGTACGGGAGCGCCGAGGGATCGGCAGCCGAGGAATTCCGGAAGCTCTTCGACGCGGTCGCCGACAAGGTCACCGAACTCCAGTCGTCGCTGCCGGGAATGGCGGCCCAGGGCGCTGTCCAGCAGTTCCTCAGCCAGGCGAAGTCCGTGGTCGAGCCGGTCGTCGAGCGCAACCCCGATGTCTTCGACCACCTGGCGGCCGCCGGTGGAGAACTCCTCGCCGCCTACCGCTCGGCGGTCGAGAAGCAGGAGCAGCGCTGGACCGCGGGCCGGGAGACGGCCGCAGGACGGGACGCGGACAAGGGGGCCGGCGGCAAGGGCGACGGCGACGACGGCACCGGCCCGGCGGAACGCATCGACCTGGACTGATCACCCCGGCCCGGCCCCCCTCGGGTACGGTTGCCCCTCAGCGGGGCTCGACCGAAAACTGAGGGACACATGGGACTCACCATCGGCGTCGACATCGGCGGCACGAAGATCGCGGCCGGAGTGGTCGACGAAGAGGGCACCATTCTCGATGTGCACAAGGTGCCCACCCCGCCGACCGCCGAAGGCATCGTCGACGCGATCTGCGCGGCAGTCTCCGAGGCCGGCAAGGGGCACGAGATCGAGGCGGTCGGCATCGGCGCGGCCGGTTACGTGGACGACAAGCGGGCGACCGTCCTCTTCGCGCCGAACATCAACTGGCGGCACGAGCCGCTCAAGGACAAGGTCGAGCAGCGCGTCGGCCTGCCCGTGGTCGTGGAGAACGACGCCAACGCGGCCGCCTGGGGCGAGTACAAGTTCGGTGCGGGGCAGGGGCACGAGGACGTCATCTGCATCACGCTCGGCACCGGCCTCGGCGGCGGCATCATCATCGGCAACAAGCTGCGGCGCGGACGGTTCGGTGTGGCCGCCGAGTTCGGCCACATCCGGGTCGTGCCGGACGGTCTGCTGTGCGGCTGCGGCAGCCAGGGCTGCTGGGAGCAGTACGCGTCGGGACGCGCCCTCGTCCGGTACGCGAACCAGCGCGCCAACGCCACCCCGGAGAACGCGCAGGTGCTGCTCGGTCTCGGTGACGGCACCCCGGCCGGAATCCAGGGCAAGCACATCAGCGAGGCCGCCCGTCAGGGCGACCCGGTGGCCATCGACTCGTTCCGTGAGCTGGCCCGCTGGGCCGGGGCGGGCCTGGCCGACCTGGCCTCGCTCTTCGACCCGTCGGCGTTCATCGTCGGCGGTGGTGTGTCGGACGAGGGCGAGCTGGTCCTCGACCCGATCCGCAAGTCGTTCCGGCGCTGGCTGATCGGCGGTGCCTGGCGGCCGCACGCCCAGGTGCTCGCGGCCCAACTGGGCGGCGAGGCAGGGCTGGTGGGCGCCGCGGACCTGGCCCGCCAGGGCTGATCCGCCCCGCGCGACCCGTGCCTGCCGTCCCCCAGGGGTGCGGCAGGCACCGCTCACCGGCAGCCGTCGTAGGGTGTCGCCCATGGCGATCACTACGCTGCCCGAATCCCGTACGGAGAGCGGCTCGGCCGTTGTCCGGGTGCTCAGTTACAACATCCGCTCGATGCGCGACGACCGCGCGGCGCTGGTCCGGGTGATCCGTGCCTGCGACCCCGATCTCGTCCTCATCCAGGAGGCCCCGCGCTTCTTCCGCTGGCGCAAGGCCGCGGCCCGGCTCGCGTCCGCCACCGACCTGGTGACACTCGGGGGCGGTGCCACCGCGGCCGGACCCCTGCTGCTCTGCTCGCTGCGCGCCACTGTCGAGCGCGCCGACGATGTACTCCTGCCGCGTACTCCGGGGCTGCACCAGCGCGGTCTCGCGACCGCCGTGGTCCGTATCGGGGGCGCGCGGCTCGGCGTGCTCAGCTGCCATCTGAGCCTGCACCCCGCAGAGCGCCACACCCAGGCGGGGCTGGTGCTCGACCGGCTCGGCTCGATGGGTGTGGAGCACGCGGTCGTCGCGGGGGACCTCAACGACCGCCCGGACGGCCGGAGTTTCCGGCGGCTGGCGGCCGGGCTCCAGGACTGCCGTGCGGTGAAGCCCTGGGGCGGTGAGCACACCTACCCGGCGACGGACCCGGACCGGCGGATCGACGCGGTGTTCGCGACGCCCGGGGTCGAGGTGCTGGGGTGCGGGGTGCCGCAGGACATCCCCCGGGCGGATCTCCGGGCGGCCTCCGACCACCTCCCGGTGCTCGCGGCGCTCCGGGTACGGACCGGTCGGGCGGCCGGGGCCTGAGAAGCCCCTGGCCGGACGTGAGCCGGCCGGTCAAGGGCCGACCTGGCCGCCCCTAGACCACGGCGCCCCGCCCGGGATCGTCCTCGTCGTCGTCCCCCGGGCCCATCCGGACCACCAGGACAGCGAAGCCGCCGAGGAACCCGCCGATACCGAGCGTGGTGAGCCACCATGTCATGTCCCAGCCCAGCACCACGGCGAGGATCAGCAGCACCGGTCCGCCCACCACGGCCAGCCAGGCGAACTTGGCCGTGACCTCCGCCTCGGGAAGCTCCGGGTCGGGCTGGATGAAGTGGCCCTCGTCGGAAGCGTCGAGGTCGTCGTCGGACGGCTCCGGCAGGCTGTGGTCGCGGGGCCCGCCGATGCCGGGGGCGAACACGACCGAACTGCCCAGCGGCCGGCCGGATCCGCTCGCCGGGGCAGGAGGCTCCGCATCCGCGTCCGGCTTTGCGGCCTCCGGTTCCCCGGCCCCGGGCTCCCCGGCCGTGTCGGCGTTGACCCCCTCCTCCAGCAGGGCGAGGTCCTCGACCGACTTGAAGGGCTTGGTGCCCACGGGGTCCGCGGGCTCCTCGCCGTACCCCGCGACGATCGCCGCCCACACCGCTTCCTCGTCGATGGGCTGCGGTTCGCGCTCCGCCTCGTTCTCAGCCACCGGTGGTGCTCCCCTTCATCCCGACGCTCGGAGCGAGGCGGCCGACGAACGCAAGGCTCTTCTCGAAAATCCGCTCCGCATCATGGTCCAACGTCGCCACGTGGTAGCTCTGTTCCAGCAGGACCTCCTCGACATCCGTCGACGAGACCCGGCTGAGGATGCGGGCCGAGTCGGCGGGCCGCACCACATGGTCCTCGGAGCTGTGCAGCAGCAGCAACGGCTGGGTGACCTGCGGCAGTTCACGGTCCACCAGCCGGCAGAGACGCCGCAGCGAGTGGGCGCAGTGCAGCGGCACCCGGTCGTACCCCACCTCGGTGGAGCCGTCCAGGGCGATGTCGCTGGCGATCCCCTTCGTCGTACGCACCAGATGCCGGGCGACCGGAAGCGCGTACGGCATCAGGCCGTGCACCTTGTTCAGCGGATTGACCAGGACGAGACCGCTCACCGCGTGGCCGTGCTTGGCGGCCAGCCGCAGGGCCAGCGCACCGCCCATCGAGAGGCCGAAGACGAAGACCCGCTCGCACCGGTCGAGCAGGGCGCGCAGCTCCCGGTCCACCTCCGCGTACCAGTCCTGCCAGCCGGTGATCTGCATGTCCTGCCAGCGGGTGCCGTGCCCGGGGAGCAGCGGCAGCGAGACGGTCAGGCCCCGCCCGGCCAGATACTCCGCCCAGGGGCGCAGCGACTGCGGCGATCCGGTGAATCCATGACAGAGGAGGACGCCGGTCTCCCCGCCTTCGTGGCGGTAGGGATCGGCTCCGGGAAGCACCGGCACCGGGGTCTCCTGTTCGTCAGGTCTGATTCGTCAGGTCCAAGAGGTGTACTTCACCGTACGCGACCGGACCGACACCGACCAGGGCCGTCACCCGGGGAGCGCGGACGGATGGCCGGGAGCGTACGCCCGGCGCGGGATAGGGTCGGTGCGACCGTCACAGGAAGGCATCCCAGTTGATCTACGGCGCAATGAAGTTCGCCATCGGGGGTTCGCTGAAGGTCGCCTTCAGGCCCTGGGTGGAAGGACTGGAGAACATCCCCGCCGAGGGGCCCGCCATCCTCGCGAGCAACCATCTGTCCTTCTCGGACTCCTTCTTCCTGCCCGCCGTCATGGACCGCAAGGTCACCTTCATCGCCAAGGCCGAGTACTTCACGTCGCCCGGCGTGAAGGGAAAGCTCACCGCCGCCTTCTTCAAGGGCGTCGGCCAGCTGCCGGTCGACCGGTCGGGCAGCCGGGGCGCGGGCGAGGCCGCGGTCAGGAGCGGTGTGGAGGTGCTGGCCAGGGGCGAGCTCTTCGGGATCTACCCGGAGGGCACCCGGTCACCGGACGGCAGGCTCTACCGGGGCAAGCCCGGCGGTCTCGCCCGGGTGGCGCTGGCGTCCGGTGCGCCCGTCATCCCGGTCGCGATGATCGACACGGAGAAGATCCAGCCGCCGGGACAGGTGGTGCCCAAGCTGATGCGGCCGGGTATCAGGATCGGGAAGCCGCTCGACTTCAGCCGCTACCACGGCATGGAGAACGACCGGTTCATCCTGCGCTCGGTGACCGACGAGGTCATGTACGAGATCATGAAGCTCTCCGGCCAGGAGTACGTCGATATCTACGCGACCGCCGCCAAGCGCCGGATCGCGGAGGAGGAGAAGGCCCGGAAGGCCGACGCGGCCGGGGCCGCGGGGAAGAGCGAGGGAACGGACGGGGCCGGCGGCTAGGGTCTGTCCGGCCCACGGAGATCGGCCGGACAGACCCCGGCCGCACCCGTCCACCACGGGGGCGCGGCCCCCGGTCACCAGGGGGTGTGATGGCGAAGGACCGGCGCGAGCGCGTCGTGCGGATGTCCGTCGAGCTGCCGCTGTGGCGGGCGCTGACCGCGTACCGCGTACTGACGATGGTCTACGCGATCCTGCTGTTCGCCTTCGCGTACCGGGAGTTCCACCGCCAGTGGGTGGCCGTCGGCTACTTCGCGGTGCTGACCGTCTGGACCCTCGCCACCCTCCCCAGGGTGGCCAGTGCGGCCCGCTGCACCAAGCGCTTCCTCGGCGCCGATCTCACCGTGGCGCTCGCCGGCATCCTGCTGACACCCGTGGCCGACTCGCACGCCCGGGTCGTCGGGGGCGCCACGACGATGCCGTCCATCTGGACCGCGGGCTCCGTGCTGGCCTTCGCCATCAAGGGCGGCTGGCGCTGGGCGGCCTTCGCCTCGTCGCTGGTGGCCGTCGCCAATGTCACCGAACGCGGTGAGCCCAGCGGGGACACCGTCCACAACGTGGTCCTGGTCTGGATCGCCTCCATCGCCATCGGCTACATCGTCGAGGTGGCCCGTGCGTCCGAGCGCACCCTCGCCCGTGCGCTGGAGATCGAGGCGGCCACCCGTGAGCGGGAGCGGCTTGCCCGTGACATCCACGACAGCGTGCTCCAGGTCCTGGCCATGGTGCAGCGGCGCGGCGCCGAGCTGGGCGGGGAGTCGGCCGAACTCGGCAGGATGGCGGGGGAGCAGGAGGTGGCGCTGCGCACCCTGGTCTCCAGCGGTCTCGTGCCGCCCGCCAGGGACCCCGCGGGCAGGCAGCCCGCCGCGGCCGGGGCGGACGATCCCGCCCGGGGCGCGGGGGATCCGGACGGGCGGCGGACCGGGGCCCCC
>NZ_JBHYWP010000112.1:19689-27017 GCF_042751845.1 Streptomyces sp. NPDC059398
CCTCGTCCACGGCCCCCCCCACCCGACCCCCGCTCCCCGCCCCCCCCCCCCGCCCGCCGGCCACCCCCCCCCCGGGGCCGCGGCGGCCCCGCCCGGCCCCCGGACCGGGGCCCCGGACGACCTCTGCGATCTGCGGGCGCTCCTCGCGCCGCACGCCGGATCACGGGTGAGCTTCGCGGAACCGGGCGCTCCGGTCCTCCTCGGACCGGTGGCGGCGAAGGAGCTGGCCGCCGCTGTCAGTGCCGCCCTGGACAATGTCCGCAGACACGCGGGCAGCGGAGCCCGCGCGTGGATCCTGGTGGAGGACGAGCCGGACGGGGTGATCGTGACGGTACGGGACGACGGCCCCGGCATCCCGGAGGGGAGGCTCGCGGTCGCCGAGGGGGAGGGGCGCCTCGGTGTCGCCCTCTCCATCCGCGGGCGGCTGCGGGATCTGGGCGGCAGCGCCGAGCTGATCTCGGTGCCCGGCCAGGGCACCGAGGTGGAACTGAGAGTTCCGAGACGGAGAGTTCCGAGGAGGGCCCCGGAGAACACCCGGGGCGGTACACGGGGGGACGGACGGACATGAGCGGGCGGAACGGCATGAGTGAGCAGCGGACGGTCAGGGTGATGGTGGTCGACGACCACCCGATGTGGCGGGACGCGGTGGCCCGGGACCTGACGGCTGCCGGGTTCGAGGTCGTCGCCACGGCGGGCGACGGCCCGCAGGCGGTGCGCAGGGCCGGAGCCGTCGCCCCCGACGTTCTGGTGCTCGACCTCAATCTGCCGGGCATGCCGGGCGTCCAGGTCTGCAAGGAGCTGGTCGGGGCGGACCCCGGGCTCCGTGTCCTGGTGCTCTCGGCCAGCGGGGAGCACGCCGATGTGCTGGAGGCGGTCAAGTCCGGCGCCACCGGCTATCTGCTGAAGTCCGCCAGCACCCAGGAGCTGACGGACGCCGTCCGCAGCACCGCCGACGGCGACCCGGTCTTCACGCCGGGACTGGCCGGCCTGGTGCTCGGCGAGTACCGCAGGCTCGCGTCCGACCCGGCGCCCGCGGCCTCCGACGAGCCGAAGGCGCCGCAGCTCACCGAGCGGGAGACCGAGGTGCTGCGGCTCGTCGCGAAGGGCCTGAGCTACAAGCAGATCGCCGAACGCCTGGTCATCTCGCACCGCACCGTGCAGAACCACGTACAGAACACCCTCGGCAAGCTCCAGCTGCACAACCGGGTGGAGCTCGTGCGGTACGCCATAGAGCGCGGCCTCGACGACGCGTAGAGCAACTGCGTACAACCGGGCGGGAATTGACCTTCCGCCCTA
Organism: Streptomyces sp. NPDC059398; assembly: GCF_042751845.1. Taxonomy (NCBI): domain Bacteria; kingdom Bacillati; phylum Actinomycetota; class Actinomycetes; order Kitasatosporales; family Streptomycetaceae; genus Streptomyces; species Streptomyces sp. NPDC059398. Next base: position 20,986 of record NZ_JBHYWP010000112.1, read on the forward strand.
TCCCTTTGTGACCTGGGTCACCGTAGCGTGGAAGGCGCTGGGTCCTCCACGGCGAGGTGTCCTCTGTGCGAGGTGTCCTCCACGGCGAGGTGTCTTCCACTGCGAAGGGACGTGGTTCCATGCGGGTCGGAATACTGACCGGGGGCGGCGACTGCCCCGGGCTCAACGCGGTCATCCGGGCTGCCGTCCGCAAGGGCGTGCAGGAGTACGGCTTCGTGTTCACCGGATTCAAGGACGGCTGGCGCGGTCCCCTGGAGGGGGTCACCGTCCCGCTCGGCATCCCGGAGGTGCGCGGCATCCTGCCACGCGGCGGCACCGTCCTCGGTTCGTCGCGCACCAATCCGTTCAGCGCGGACGACGGCGTCCGCCGGGTACGGGAGACCCTCGCCGGGTGCGGGGTCGACGCACTGATCGTGATCGGCGGCGAGGACACCCTGGGCGTGGCGGGCCGCCTCTGGGAGGAGCACGGGGTGCCCTGTGTCGGCGTACCGAAAACCATCGACAACGACCTCTCGGCCACCGACTACACCTTCGGCTTCGATACGGCGGTGGGGATCGCCACCGAGGCCATCGACCGCCTCCACACCACCGCCGAATCGCATATGCGCGTCCTGGTGGTCGAGGTGATGGGGCGGCACGCCGGGTGGATCGCGCTGCACTCCGGGCTGGCCGGCGGGGCCAATGTCATCCTCATCCCCGAGCAGCGCTTCGACATCGACCAGGTCTGCTCCTGGGTGACCTCCCGCTTCCGCGCCTCGTACGCCCCGATCGTGGTCGTCGCCGAAGGGGCGATGCCGAAGGGCGGTGACGCGGTGCTCAAGGACGGCACCCTGGACTCGTTCGGCCACACCCGGCTCTCCGGGGTCGGCGAATGGCTCGCCGCCGAGATCGAGAAGCGGACCGGCAACGAGGCCCGCACCACCGTACTCGGCCATGTCCAGCGCGGCGGCACCCCGAGCGCCTTCGACCGCTGGCTGGCCACCCGCTTCGGTCTGCACGCGATCGACGCCGTGCGCGACGGGGACTTCGGCACGATGGTCGCCCTCAGCGGGACGGACATCGTACGGGTGCCGATCGCGGCGGCGACCTCGCGGCTCAAGACGGTCGACCCCGCGCTCTACCAGGAGGCCGGGGTCTTCTTCGGCTGAGGCTTCCGCTCCGGCTGTGGCGTCCGATCCGGCTGAGCGGACCCGTGCTCCGCGCCGTATATTCGCCCTATTCGTACCGGACGTCCTGTACCCGCCGCATACGGGAGGAACCATGGAAGTCCTCGCATTCGGCGTGCAGGCCGATGAGCGTCCGCTGATCGAGGCGGCCTTCGCCGGGCGCTGCGACGTCCGCTGTGTCGATGTCTTCCTCAGCGAGGACACCGTCCCGATCGCGGCCGGACACCGGGCCATCAGCACCAGCGTCAACGCGGACCTCGGCCCCGGCGTCCTGCGGAGCCTGGCGGCGGGCGGCACCCGGCTGATCGCCCAGCGGTCCACCGGCTTCAACAACATCGATCTCGACGTCGCCCACGACCTGGGCCTGACCGTGGCCCGGGTCTCGTCCTACTCGCCGTACTCGGTGGCCGAGTTCGCCTGGACCCTCGCGATGGCGCTCAACCGCCGTGTCGTCCGGGCCGCCGGGCGCACCCGTGACTTCGACTTCCGGCTGGACGGGCTGATGGGCCGCGATCTGCGCGGGCGGACGGCGGGTGTGCTCGGTACCGGCAGGATCGGCGAGGCGTTCACCCGGATCGCCCACGGATTCGGCATGGACCTGCTCGGCTGGGACGTCACGGAGAACCCCGTCTGCACGGAGCTGGGCATGCGGTACGTGACCAAGGACGAGCTGCTCGCCACGGCGGACGTGATCACGCTGCACGTCCCGCTGCTCCCGGCGACGCACCACATCATCGGCGCCGCCGAACTCCGCTCCATGAAGGACGACGCCCTCCTCATCAACTCCAGCCGGGGCGGCCTGGTCGACACCCGGGCCCTGGTCGACGAGTTGCGGCTCGGCCGCTTCACCGGGGTGGGGCTCGACGTCTACGAGGCGGAGGCGGGACTCTTCTTCCTCGACAAGTCGCTGGATGTGGTCGACGACGACACCCTGGCCCGTCTCGTCACCTTCCCGAACGTGCTGGTGACGTCGCACCAGGCGTACTACACCCGGGAAGCGGTCGGGCAGATCATCGCCGCGACCGTGCGCAACGTGGAGGACTTCGTGGCCGGGCGCCGCAACGAGAACACGCTGGTGCCGCTCGCCGGACGCTGACCGGGGCGCCGGGCCGGAGCCCCGCCCCACCGGGGGCCAGCCCCACCGCGGCCGGAGCCCGCCCCACCGCGGCCGGAGCCCGCCCCACCGCGGCCGGAGCCCGCCCCACCGCGGCCGGAGCCACGCCCCACCGGGCAGCCCCGCCCGGCCCGCCGCGAGCCCCGCCGCCCCTCGCCGGGCCCGGTCCCGGCCGTCTACACCAGCACCCCGGCCAGCAGCTCGGCCACCACCCGCACCCCGTTCTTCGTGAGCACCGACTCGGGGTGGAACTGCACCCCGGCGAACCCCTCCCCGCGCAGCGCGTGCACCTCCCCGCCGGCCGGCTCACGGCTCACCTCGATCCGGCGCGCCGCCAGCCCGGTCGCAGCCGCCTCGTCGCACCGCGCCGTGAACGAGTTGTAGAACCCGACCGTCTCCTCGCGCCCGAAGAAGTCGATACGCTCCTGGGCGCCCTGGTGGGGGATCGCCTTGCGGACGATCTCCAGGCCCAGCTCGGCGGCGAGCAGCTCATGGCCGAGGCACACCCCGAGCAGTCCGTGCCGGTGGCCGCGGAGCAGCTCGGCGGTGAGGCCGCGCAGAAACCGCATCTTCGGGTCGGTCCGGTCCGCCGGATCGCCGGGCCCCGGGCCGAGCACCACCGGGCCCCGGTGCCCCAGGGCGCGCTCGCGCAGACCGGGCTCGTCGTACCGCCGTACCGTCACGTCGAGCCCCGACGAGCGCAGCAGATGCGCCAGCATCGAGGTGAACGTGTCCTCCGCGTCCACCACCAGCGCATGGCCCGCGACGGCGGCCCTTGCCTCCTGCATCCGCAGCCAGAACGGCGCGAGGTCGGCCCGCCGTGACTCCAGCGCCGCCCGCACCCGGGGGTCGTCGGCGAGCCGCGGCCCCGCACCGGCCCCCCGGGGCCGCCCCTCCCGCACCCCCAGCGCCGTCAGCACCCCCGCCGCCTTGGCGTGCGTCTCCGCGACCTCGCTCGCCGGGTCCGAGTGGCGTACGAGCGTGGCGCCCACCGACACTCGCAGCACGCCCCCGGCCGAGATGTCGGCCGTACGGATCAGGATCGGCGAGTCCAGCGTCTGCGCCCCGCCCGCGTCCCGTCCGACGAGCGCGAGCGCGCCCGCGTAATAGCCGCGCCCGTCCGGCTCGTACCGCTCGATCACCCGGCAGGCGTTCTGCACCGGCGAACCGGTGACGGTCGCCGCGAACATCGTCTCCTTCAGCACCTCCCGCACATCCAGCGAGCTGCGGCCGCGCAACTCGTACTCGGTGTGCGCGAGATGGGCCATCTCCTTCAGCCGCGGACCGACGACGACCCCGCCCATGTCACCGACGGTGCACATCATCTTCAGCTCCTCGTCCACCACCATGGAGAGCTCGTCGGTCTCCTTGCGGTCGCCCAGGAACTCCAGCAGCGCCTCGGTGTCCGGCCCCTCCGGCGGGTAGCGGAAGGTCCCGCTGATCGGATTCATCACGACCGTCCCGCCGGACATCCGGACATGCACCTCGGGGCTGGCACCGACCAGGGTGCGCTCCCCGGTGTGCACCACGAAGGTCCAGTACGCGCCCCGCTCGCCGTCCAGCAGCCGCCGGAAGAGGGCGAGCGCGTCCGCCCGGCCGAAGCCCGGGACGGATCCGGTGTACGTACGCCGGACCACGAAGTTCGCCCCCTCGCCCCGGCCGATCTCGTCCGCGACGACCCGTCCGACGATCTCGCGGTAGGCGTCGTCGCCGATGTCGAAGCAGCCGTCCTCCACCCGTACGTCATGGGCGGGCAGCTGGTCGAGCACGGTGTCGAGCGGCAGCTCGTACGTCTCGTCGGCGACCAGGACCGCCAGCGGTGTCCCGTCGTCGCGCACGTCGAAACCGCGCTCCCGGATCTGCCGGAACGGCACCAGGGCCAGCACCGGGCCGCCGTCCGCCGGGATGTCCGCGAGCCGCTCCACCTCGTGGACCTCGCCGGTCAGCAGCTCGATGGTGTCGTGGTCACGTCCTGGCGTGCGCCTGCGGAGCAGGGCGAAGGGGCGGTGGTCGTCCAGCAGCTCGCTGATGAGCATCGGGGTGGTTCCTTCCGGGTGCCCCGCGGCGCGGGGAGGGGATACGGAGAGGAACGGCCGGTGAAACACGGAAGGCCGCCCCTCGGGCGGCCTTCGCTTCGTCTGTGCGCGCGATGTCAGTGGGCCGCCGGATGAGCGGTCCACCACCAGTTTCGAGTCGTCGTCGCGAACATGGTGGGGACTGTAGCGCATCGGCGGCGGCATCCCGGGATCCCGGCTGTCTCATCCACCGGGCACCACCAGAACCGGTGACGGCGACCCCGTACTGTTGGCGGTGTGACCGTGAACGCTGAAACCCAAGCCCCCGCCGCAGAGGCGGCCTGGCGAGACCTTCCCGCGGTGCAGCAGCCCGAGTACCCCGACGCCGGGGCGCTGCGCGATGTGATCGCGGACCTCACGTCGTATCCGCCGCTCGTCTTCGCCGGCGAGTGCGACCAGCTGCGCGAGCGGCTGGGAGCCGTGGCCAGGGGCGAGGCGTTCCTGCTTCAGGGCGGCGACTGCGCCGAGGCCTTCGACGCCGTGTCCGCCGAGCACATCAGGGCGAAGCTCAAGACGCTGCTGCAGATGAGCGCCGTGCTCACCTACGCGGCATCGGTGCCCGTGGTGAAGGTCGGCCGGATCGCGGGCCAGTACTCCAAGCCGCGCTCCAAGGGGACCGAGACCCGCGACGGCGTGACCCTGCCGACCTACCGCGGCGACTCGGTCAACGGCTTCGACTTCAACGAGAAGTCCCGGGTCCCCGACCCGCAGCGGCTCAAGCAGATGTACCACGCGTCCGCCTCGACGCTGAACCTGGTCCGCGCCTTCACCACCGGCGGCTACGCGGACCTGCGCCAGGTGCACGCCTGGAACCAGGACTTCGTGAAGTCCTCGCCGTCCGGGCAGCGTTACGAGCAGCTCGCCCGCGAGATCGACAGCGCGCTGAACTTCATGAAGGCGTGCGGCACCGACCCTGCGGAGTTCCGCGCGGTCGAGTTCTACGCCTCGCACGAGGCGCTGCTCCTGGACTACGAGTCGGCCCTGACCCGTACGGACTCCCGGACCGGCAAGCTCTACGACACCTCGGGCCACATGGTCTGGGTCGGCGAGCGCACCCGGCAGCTGGACCACGCGCACATCGAGTTCGTCTCGCAGATCCGCAACCCGGTCGGTGTGAAGCTCGGCCCGACGACCACCCCGGAGGAGGCGCTCAGCTACATCGAGCGTCTCGACCCGGACCGCGAGCCCGGCCGGCTGACCTTCATCGTCAGGATGGGCGCGGACAAGGTCCGTGACCGCCTGCCGAACCTGGTCGAGAAGGTCACCGCGTCCGGCGCCCAGGTCGTCTGGGTGACGGACCCGATGCACGGCAACACCTTCGAGGCGGCCTCCGGCCACAAGACCCGCCGCTTCGACGATGTGCTCGACGAGGTCAAGGGCTTCTTCGAGGTCCACAAGAGCCTGGGCACCCACCCCGGCGGCATCCATGTCGAGCTGACCGGTGACGACGTCACCGAGTGCGTGGGCGGCGGCGACGAGATCTTCGTCGACGATCTGCACCAGCGCTACGAGACGGCCTGCGACCCGCGGCTCAACCGCAGCCAGTCGCTCGACCTGGCGTTCCTGGTCGCGGAGATGTACCGGGCGCAGTAGACGAGAGCCCCTGCCCGCCGCACCGCGGTGCGGCGGCCGGCAGAGCACAGAGGGCCGTGGGGTGCGGATCACAGCGATCCGCAC
>NZ_JBHYWP010000113.1:0-11001 GCF_042751845.1 Streptomyces sp. NPDC059398
GGTCTCCGTCCGGGCCGCGGGCCGGGACCGGCGATGGGCCCGCCTCGGCGGGGGGGCCGGGATCAGCGGACCGGGATCAGCCCAGCCGGGTACGGACCTCGGCGACGAGGTCGTCGAGCGGCACCGCGCTCTGCTCGCCGGACTCCATGTCCTTGAGCTGGACGACGCCTTCGGCGAGATCCCGCTCCCCCGCGACCACCGTGAAACGGGCCCCGCTGCGGTTGGCGCTCTTCATCGCGCCCTTGAGGCCGCGCCCGCCGAACGCGAAGTCGGTGGCGACACCCGCCCTGCGCAACTCGGTGACCACCCCGAACAGCACCCGCCGGGCCTCCTCGCCGAGCGGCACCGCGAACACGCTGGTGGTGGCGGGCAGTTCGAGCTCGACGCCCTCCGCCTCCAGCGCCAGCACCGTACGGTCCACGCCGAGCGCCCAGCCCACCGACGGCAGCGCGGGACCGCCGATCATCTCGGAGAGACCGTCGTAACGGCCGCCGCCGCCCACGGCGGACTGCGAGCCGAGTCCGTCGTGGACGAACTCGAAGGTGGTGCGGGTGTAGTAGTCGAGCCCGCGGACCAGCTTCACATCGTCCTCGTACGCGACGCCCGCGGCGGTCAGCAGGGTGCGGACCTCCTCGTGGTACGCCTTGCACGCCTCGCACAGGTAGTCCCGCAGCATCGGCGCACCGGTCAGCTGCTTCTGTACGTCGGCCCGCTTGTCGTCGAGTACCCGCAGCGGGTTGATCTCGGCCCGCCGCCGGGTGTCCTCGTCCAGGTCGAGACCGCGCAGGAAGGTCTGGAGCGCGTCGCGGTAGAGCGGACGGCACTCCCGGTCCCCGAGCGAGTTGAGCAGGATGCGGAACTGCCGGAGGCCCAGCGCACGGTAGGCCTGATCGGCGAGGATGATCATCTCTGCGTCGAGCGCGGGGTCCTCGGTACCGATCGCCTCGGCGCCCACCTGCGAGAAGTGGCGGTAGCGGCCCTTCTGCGGGCGCTCGTAGCGGTAGTACGAGCCGGAGTACCAGAGCTTGACCGGCAGGTTTCCCGCCTTGTGGAGGTTGGCCTCCAGGGCGGCACGCAGAACCGACGCGGTGCCCTCGGGGCGCAGCGCGAGCCGGTCGCCGCCGCGCGTCTCGAAGACGTACATCTCCTTGGAGACGATGTCGGTGGATTCGCCGACCCCGCGCGAGAAGAGCTCGACGTTCTCGAAGCCGGGCGTCTCGATGTACTCGTAGCCGGAGTCGCGCAGCGGGGCGGCGAGTGCCGCGCGCACCGCGAGGAACGTCGCGGAGGAGGGCGGCAGCAGGTCGTACGTGCCCTTGGGGGCCTGGAAAGTACTCACGGAAAAAGTCGTCACATTCCTCGTCGGGGAGCGGCCAGGCCCCGCAGATACGGGTTGGTGGCGCGCTCACGGCCGATGGTCGTCTGCTCGTTGTGACCGGGCAGGACCACGGTGGAGTCGTCGAGCGGCAGGCACACACGGGCCAGCGACTCAAGGATCTCGGCGTGGTCGCCGCCGGGCATGTCGGTGCGGCCGATGGAGCCGGCGAAGAGCAGGTCGCCCGAGAAGAGGATCTGCGGAATGTCCGCCGCCTCGGGCATCCTGAACGTCACCGACCCCTTGGTATGGCCGGGTGCGTGCGAGACGGCGAACTCCAGCCCGGCCAGGGTCAGTTCGCTGCCGTCGGCCAGCTCCTTGACGTCGTCCGGCTCGCCCACGGTCAGTTCGCCCATCAGCGGCATCCCGATGGAGCGCCCGATGCCCTTCTCCGGGTCGCTCATCATGAAGCGGTCCGCGGGGTGGATCCACGCCGGGACGTCGTGCGCCCCGCACACCGGGACGACCGACGCCACATGGTCGATGTGGCCATGGGTGAGGACGACCGCCACGGGCTTGAGCCGATGCTTCCTGAGGGCGTCCTCGACTCCCTGGGCCGCCTGGTGGCCCGGGTCGATGATCACGCACTCCTCACCGGCGGCGGGGGCGACCAGATAACAGTTGGTCCCCCAGGCCCCGGCGGGGAACCCGGCAATGAGCACGATCGTCCTTAAATGTCGGTCCAGCGGAAGAATGCAGCAGATCAATGCGGCAGATCAGAGCCTACCGGCGCCCCTCATCCCACAGCGAACCCATATACGGTACGGCCTGGGCCGGACAGGCAGACGACACGCGCGCACCTCACGCGTGCATACGGACGAGGGAGAACACCGGTGGTCAGCAGCGATCAGCGGCGGCGGCAGCTCGCCAGGGAAAAGTTCGAGCGGCAGCAGGAGCGCCGCATCACGGCCCGGCGCAACGCACGCCGCCGCAACGCGGTGATCGCCTCGGCGCTCGCCGTGGTGGTCGTGGCGGGCGGTATCGCCTGGGGCGCCGGAGCCTTCAAGGGCGACGACGGCAAGGCGACCCCGGCCAAGGCGGCGGACCCGTCGCCATCGGCGAGCAGCTCCGGGCCCCCCGAGCCCGCGATGAAGATCGACAAGAAGGCCAAGTACACCTTCGCGCTCAAGACGAACCAGGGCGCCGTCTCCCTGGTCATGGACGCCGCGAAGACCCCGCACACGGTGAACTCCTTCAAGTCCCTCGCCGACAAGGGCTTCTTCGACAAGACCAAGTGCCATCGCCTCACCACCAGCGGGATCTACGTGCTCCAGTGCGGCGACCCCAAGGGCAACGGTACGGGCGGGCCCGGCTACACCATCCCGGACGAGAACCTCACCGCGCTCGGCAAGGCGGGCAGCGACGGTAGCGTGACCTACCCGGCCGGCACGGTGGCGATGGCCAACACCGGCCAGCAGCACACCGGCGGCAGCCAGTTCTTCCTCGTCTACAAGGACAGCAAACTGCCCCCGAGCTACACCCCGTTCGGGACGATGGACGCGGCCGGGCTGAAGACGGTGAAGACGGTGGCAGCGGCCGGAGTGGCCGGCGGGAGCCAGGACGGTGCGCCCAAGAAGGCCGTCACCATCTCGAAGGCCACCGTCACCAAGGACTGAGCCCGGCCGCGGGCCGTTCCCGTGGGGATGCAGGGATATTGGGACGGGCCGGATGCGGACAGCCGCCCCGCCGTTCGCCTATGTTGGCGGGGTGCGGGGCGGCAGGCAGCCCTGCCGAAGAAACTGTGGACGATGTCCGGGGGCCCACAAGTCTCCGCAGGCATCATGTGGATGGAGGCGCTGTGAGCAGCGACCCGTGGGGCCGTGTCGACGAGACCGGCACCGTATACGTGCGGACGGCCGACGGCGAGAAGGTCGTCGGCTCTTGGCAGGCAGGCTCTCCCGAGGAGGCCCTGGCCTACTTCGAGCGCAAGTACGAGGGCCTGGTCGTCGAGATCGGCCTCCTCGAACGCCGGGTGAAGACCACCGACCTGTCGGCCAAGGACGCCCAGACCGCCATCGACCACCTGCGCGGGCAGGTCGATGAGCACCATGCCGTCGGCGACCTCGCCGCCCTGCGGGTGCGGCTGGACGGGCTGGTCTCGACCGTCGAGGCGCGCCGCGAGGAGCGCAAGGTCCAGAAGGCCAGGCAGACCGACGAGGCGAAGCACGCCAAGGAAGCCCTGGTCGCGGAGGCCGAGGAGCTGGCGCAGAGCGACCAGTGGCGGTCCGCGGGTGAGCGGCTGCGGGCGCTGGTGGACACCTGGAAGGGCCTTCCCCGGCTCGACCGCAAGTCCGACGACGAGCTGTGGCACCGCTTCTCGCACGCCAGGTCGGCGTTCTCCAAGCGGCGCAAGGCGCACTTCGCCTCGCTGGACGCCCAGCGCGAGGACGCCCGCAAGGCCAAGGAGAAGCTGGTCACCGAGGCGGAGTCGCTCTCCGGCTCGACCGACTGGGGTGCCACCGCGGCCCGTTACCGCGATCTGATGACCGAGTGGAAGGCCGCGGGCCGCGCTCAGCGCGAGGCCGAGGACGATCTGTGGAACCGCTTCCGCGGCGCCCAGGACGTCTTCTTCGCGGCCCGCAGCGAGGTCTTCGCCGAGCGGGACGCCGAGCAGTCCGAGAACCTCAAGCTGAAGGAGGAGCTCGCGGCCGAGGCCGAGAAGCTGCTCCCGGTGCGGGACCTCAAGTCGGCGAGGGCCGCTTTCCGGGCGCTGAACGAGCGCTGGGAGGCCGTCGGCCACGTACCGCGTGACGCCCGGCCGAAGGTCGAGGGCCGGATGCACACGGTGGAGCGCGCGCTCCAGGAGGCCGAGGAGACCGAGTGGCGGCGCACCAACCCGGAGGCGCGGGCGCGCGCCGCGGGTCTGACGGGTCAGCTGCAGGACGCGGTCGACAAGCTGCGCAAGCAGATCGACACCGCGCGTGCGGCGGGCAACAACGCCAAGGCCGACAAGCTCGCGCGTGAGCTGGAGGGCCGGCAGGCGCTGCTCGACCAGGCGATGAAGGGCCTGGAGGAGTTCGGGGGCTGAGCAGCACCCGAACCTGGTCATGAGCGAAGGGCCCTCCGCATCGGGCGGAGGGCCCTTCGCCGTACCCCGTGTCCGTCTGCTGTCCCGGGCCGACTCCGGGCTGCGGTTTGTCAGGGCCTGCGAGTGGTCAGGGTGTGCGGGCTGTCAGGGCCTGCGGGCCGATGTCACCCGGTAGACGTCGTAGACGCCCTCCACACCCCGTACCGCCTTCAGGACGTGTCCGAGGTGCTTCGGGTCGCCCATCTCGAAGGTGAAGCGTGAGGTGGCCACCCGGTCGCGGGAGGTCTGGACCGCCGCCGACAGGATGTTCACGTGCTGGTCGGAGAGGACGCGGGTGACGTCCGAGAGCAGCCGGGAGCGGTCCAGCGCCTCGACCTGGATGGCGACCAGGAAGACCGAGGACTGGGTCGGGGCCCACTCGACGTCGAGGATCCGTTCGGGCTGCTGTGAGAGCGAGTCGACATTGACGCAGTCGGCACGGTGCACGGAGACCCCGCTCCCCCGGGTCACGAACCCGATGATGGGGTCGCCGGGGACGGGCGTGCAGCACCGGGCGAGCTTCACCCAGACGTCGTCGACGCCCTTGACGACCACCCCGGGGTCCGCGTTGGCGCGCCGCTTGCTGCGGCCGTGCGACGGCGGTGTGCTCTCGGCGATGTCCTCGTTGGCCGCCTCTTCGCCGCCGAGCGCCTGCACCAGCTTCTGTACGACGCCCTGCGCCGCGACATGGCCCTCGCCGATCGCCGCGTACAGCGAGGAGATGTCCGGGTAACGCATCTCGTGTGCCAGCGTGACGAGCGAGTCGCCGGTGAGGATGCGCTGGATCGGCAGGTTCTGCTTGCGCATGGCCCGCGCGATGGAGTCCTTGCCCTGCTCGATCGCCTCGTCCCTGCGCTCCTTGGAGAACCAGGCGCGGATCTTGTTGCGCGCCCGGGGCGACTTGACGAAGCCGAGCCAGTCCCTGGAGGGTCCGGCGCCGGCGGCCTTGGAGGTGAAGACCTCGACCAGGTCACCGTTGTCCAGGGTCGATTCGAGCGGGACGAGCCGCCCGTTGACCCGGGCCCCTATCGTCCGGTGGCCGACCTCCGTGTGGACGGCGTACGCGAAGTCCACCGGGGTCGCCCCGGCGGGCAGCGCGATGACATCGCCCTTCGGCGTGAACACGAAGACCTCGTTGCGCGACAGGTCGAAGCGCAGCGACTCCAGGAACTCGCTGGGGTCCTCGGTCTCCTTCTGCCAGTCGAGCAGCTGGCGCAGCCAGGCCATGTCGTTGACGGTGTCCTGGCGGGAACCTTTGCCGGAGCTCTTCGGGGCGTCGGTGCGTACCTTGGACGCGCCCGCAACGGCCTCCTGCTTGTACTTCCAGTGCGCGGCGATGCCGTACTCGGCGCGGCGGTGCATGTCGAAGGTGCGGATCTGGAGCTCGACGGGCTTGCCGCTGGGACCGATCACCGTGGTGTGCAGCGACTGGTACATGTTGAACTTGGGCATCGCGATGTAGTCCTTGAACCGCCCCGGGACCGGGTTCCACCGGGCATGGACGGTGCCGAGCGCCGCGTAGCAGTCGCGGACGGTGTCGACGAGGATACGGATGCCCACCAGGTCGTAGATCTCGGCGAAGTCGCGGCCCCGCACGATCATCTTCTGGTAGACGCTGTAGTAGTGCTTGGGCCGCCCGGTGACGGTGGCCTTGATGCGGGCGGCGCGCAGATCGGCCTGGACCTCGTCGGTCACTATGGCGAGGTACTCGTCGCGCTTGGGCGCCCGCTCGGCGACCAGCCGCACGATCTCGTCGTACATCTTGGGGTAGAGGATCGCGAAGGCGAGGTCCTCCAGCTCCCACTTGATGGTGTTCATGCCCAGGCGGTGGGCGAGCGGAGCGTAGATCTCCAGCGTCTCGCGGGCCTTCTTCTCCTGCTTCTCCCGCTTGAGGTACCGCATGGTGCGCATGTTGTGCAGCCGGTCGGCGAGCTTGATGACCAGGACCCGCGGGTCCTTGGCCATGGCGACGACCATCTTGCGTACGGTCTCGGCCTGCGCGGCCTCACCGAACTTGACCTTGTCGAGCTTGGTGACGCCGTCGACGAGGAGGGCGACCTGGTCGCCGAAGTCGCGGCGCAGGGTGTCCAGGCCGTACTCGGTGTCCTCGACGGTGTCGTGCAGCAGCCCCGCCATCAGGGTCGCCGGGTCCATGCCCAGCTCGGCGAGGATCGTGGTGACGGCGAGCGGGTGGGTGATGTACGGGTCGCCGCTCTTGCGCTTCTGCCCGCGGTGCCAGCGCTCGGCCACCTGGTAGGCACGCTCGATCTGCCGCAGGGTCGCGGACTCGATCTTGGGGTCGTTGCCGCGTACGGCCCGCAGCAGCGGTTCGAGCACCGGGTTGTACGGCGACGAGCGCTGTACGCCCAGCCGGGCGAGCCTGGCCCTGACCCGGTTGGACGAGCCACCGGAGCGTGCTGCGGGGCTCTGCGGTGTGGGGCTCTGCGGTGCCGGGCGGGCGGTGGCGCCCTGCGCGGCCTGCCCAGGCGCCGGGGCCTGGGTGGCGGGCTTGGGCGTCGAGAGGGGAGCCGCGCCGCCGGGGCGCACCACGGGGGCCGAGGGCTTCGGCTGCCCGGCCGGTGGCTTCTCGGGCGTCGCTGGGGCCGCCGCGGCCTTCTGGTCCTGCTTCTCGGGCTGTGCGGCGGCTGCGGGCCGGTCCTCGTCTGGCAAGGGCGCTCCTCTGGGGGTCCCCCGGACGGAGCCTGGGGGAGAGTCCGGGTCCCGGTGTTCGGTCCGGAAGCCCATGGTAACGATCCCCGGCGATCGGCTCGCCCCGGGCCGGTGCGGGCACCGTACGCGAGAGGCGGACCGCCCGGCATTCCGGGGGCCCGCCTCAGGGGTACGGCGTACTGATCAGACCGTGATCAGGGCATCCAGCGGGGCTCCGTGGAGGGCCGGCTCCAGCCGGGCACGCCCGTCGAGGAAGCCCAGCTCCATCAGTACGGACACCCCGACGACCTGTGCGCCGGCCCGCCGGATCAGGCCGAGCGAGGCCTCGGCTGTGCCGCCGGTGGCGAGCACGTCGTCGATGACCATGACGCGGTCGTCGGCGCTGAGGTCCTCGGCATGCACCTCGATCTCGGCGCTGCCGTACTCCAGCTCGTACGTCTGGGAGAGCGTCGCGCCCGGCAGCTTCCCGGCCTTTCGGACCGGGATGAAGCCGATTCCGGCGCGGACCGCGACCGGTGCGGCCAGGATGAAGCCGCGTGCCTCAAGGCCGACGATCTTCGTGGCGCCGTGGCGCAGACAGAGCTCCGCGAGGGCGCCGGTCAGCGCCGTGAAGGCCACCGGATCCGCGAGGAGCGGGGTGATGTCCTTGAACACCACTCCCGGCTGCGGATAGTCCGGCACATCCCTGATCCTGCTGAGCAGCAGGTCCTGGAGACTCTCCGTGCTGGTCATCGTCGCTTCCCCTGGGTGCGGCCGCGGCCCCGCGGGGCGGGCGGGCGCCGGCTGCCGGCCACGGCGCCGGCCGGGGCCGGGGTGCCGGGGACGTCGTCCTGCGGCTCCGCGCCGTCGCCGTCCCGGCCGGCCGGGTCGGCCTTGGCTGCGGCGGCCCGCTTGGCGAGCACGCGCTTCTTGAGGGCCTTCATCGCCGGGTCGCGTTCCTTGAGGTCGGCGACGAGCGGGGTGGCGATGAAGATCGAGGAGTACGCACCGGCCGCGAGACCGACGAACAGGGCGAGCGAGATGTCGTTCAGCATGCCGGCGCCGAGGAAGCCGCCGCCGATGAAGAGCAGGCCCGCCACCGGGAGCAGGGCGACGACCGTGGTGTTGATGGAACGCACCAGGGTGCCGTTGAGGCTGCGGTTGGCGATCTCGCTGTAGGTGAAGCGGGTCTGCTTCCTGATGTCCTTCGATGCCTCCTTGAGACCGTCGAAGACGACGACGGTGTCGTAGAGGGAGTAACCGAGGATGGTCAGCAGTCCGATCACGGTGCCCTGGGTGACCTCGAAGCCGACGAGCGCGTAGATCCCGACCGTGATGGTGAGGTCGTGGATCAGGGCGACCAGGGCGGCGAGGGCCATCCGCCACTCGAAGGCGATGGCCAGATAGACCACGACGAGCACCATGAAGATCGCCAGGCCCTCCCAGGCCTTGTTGGCGATCGTCTCGCCCCAGCTGGGGCCGACCACATCGGCGGCGATCTTGTCGACCGGGAGGTTCAGTTCCTTGGCGAGCGAGTCGTGGATCTTGTCGGCCGTGCCGGTGCCGATCCCGGAGACCTGGATCCGGATACCGCCGTTGCCCAGCTTCTGGACGGTCGCGTCATGTCCGGAGAGCTTCTCCGCCGAGTCCTGGGCGTGCTCCACGGAGACGCTGGTGCTCTGGGTGGTGGTGAAGACCGCGCCGCCCTGGAACTCGATGCCCAGGTTCAGACCCCGTACCGCCAGGCCGACGATGGCCGTGATGGTGATGAGGATGGAGATGCCGTACCAGATCCTGCGCTTGGCCACGAAGTCGTAGCCGACCTCGCCGCGGTACAGCCGGGCGCCCATGCTGCCGAGTCGCGACATGTCACGCCTCCTTCGGGTCGGTGGGAGCGGAGGAGGCGGCGGTGGAACCACCGCGGGAGCGGCGGAGCGGGGGTTTGGCGCCGAGCCGCTTCGGGTCGAGGCCGGACCACGGGTGGCCGCTGTAGAAGAACTTCCTCCGGGCCAGCAGGGTCATGACCGGCTTGGTGAAGAGGAAGACCACCGCGATGTCGAGCAGCGTGGTCAGACCCAGCGTGAACGCGAAGCCCTGCACCTTGCCGACGGTCACGATGTACAGCACGGCCGCGGCGAGGAACGACACGAAGTCCGACACCAGGATGGTGCGGCGGGCGCGCGGCCAGGCGCGCTCGACGGCGGGCCGCAGGGTACGGCCTTCGCGGATCTCGTCACGGATGCGTTCGAAGTAGACGATGAACGAGTCCGCGGTGATACCGATCGCAACGATCGCACCACACACCGCGGGCAGGTTGAGTGCGAAGCCGATGCCCTTGCCGAGCAGCGCCATCAGTGTGTACGTGAGGATCGCGGAGACCAGGAGGCTGAGGATCGCGATGAACGAGAGGCCGCGGTAGTAGGCCACCAGGTAGACGATGACCAGCGCGAGGCCGATCGCACCGGCGATCAGGCCGGCCTGGAGCTGCTCGCCACCGAGCGCCGCGGTCACCGTGGTGACGGTCTCCTCCTTGAAGGAGAGCGGGAGCGCACCGTAGGAGAGCACGTTGGCCAGGTCCTCGGCCGACTGCTGGGTGAAGCTGCCGGAGATCTGGGCGCTGCCGCTGAGCGTCTGGCTCACGCTGGGCGCGGAGACCACGGAGCCGTCGAGCGCGATGGCGAACTGGTTCTGCGGCTGCTGCTGCTTCGAGAGCTTGCTGGTGATCGCCTGGAACTTCTTCGAGCCCTTGCCGGTGAAGTCCATCTGGACGATCCACTGGCCCTGCTGCTGGTCGATGACCGCCTTGGCACCGGAGACGTCGGTGCCGTCGACGGCCGCTGCGTCGAGGATGTACTTCGCGTCACCGGTGTCGCTGCACGCCACGGTCGGGTCGCTGGGCTTGACGTTGTCGCCGCCGGCCTTGGCACGTCCGGCCTTGGTGGAGCAGTCCAGCGCCGCGAACTTCTTCTGGAGCTTGGCGGCGGCCGCGGTGTCGGCGGGCGACGGGGTGGCGTCGGACGTGGACTTGGACGACGACGGGTCGGGCGTGGGCCCGGACTTCAGCGCGTCGGTGACCGCACGGCCCTGGGTGGATGAGGAGGGCGAAGCGGTGTTCTTCGAGGACGAGGACGACTTGTCCTTGGCCTTCGACGAGGCGCTCGGGGAGGGCGTGGTGGAGGGCTTGCCCGCGGGCGTCGGCTTCCCGGCGGCGACCGTGACCACAGGGCGGAAGTACAGCTGGGCGGTGGTGCCGACCTGCTGCCTCGCCTGCTTCTCGTTCGTCCCCTTGGGGATGTTGACGACGATGTGGTCCTTGCCCTGCGTCTGGACCTCGGCCTCGGAGACGCCGAGTCCGTTGACACGGCGCTCGATGATGCTGACCGCGGTGTTCATGTTCTTCTGGTTGATCGCGTTGGGCTTGCCCGGCTGGGGCTTCGCCTGGAGCGTGATGCTCGTACCGCCCGCGAGGTCGATGCCGAGACGCGGCGTGACCTGCTTCGACCAGAACATCCCGCCGACGAGCGCAACCATGGCGATCAGGATCAGGGCCAGGGACCGCCCGGGCTTGCCCTGGGCTCCCGTCTGCCTTCGGCCCTTGTTCGGTGCTGCCACCTTGTCGATTCTCCCTGTCCTACCGCCCGCGCCGGGTATGCGCTGTGAGCGGCCACGAAGTGATGGGGGGACCTGCTCCGCTGTAGCAGTGCACGGTCTCGGGGATCGCCCGGGGGGGCCCCCGGGGGCCCCGGGGGGGCCCCGCGGGGGGTAGAGCCGTGGGCCCCGCCCGGGAGGGGGGGGCCGGGACCCCCCCCACCAGCGCGCCCCGACGGTTGGGTTTACACCCCCCCCCCACAACCCCCCCCAACACAACTCACCCCGCGGGGCCCCCCCCCCCCCCCGCGAGACCCCACCC
>NZ_JBHYWP010000113.1:11011-26967 GCF_042751845.1 Streptomyces sp. NPDC059398
CGGCCAGTGTTCCCGCCACGGCGAAAGAGGCTATGGCCGGCACGTCGAGCGTCCCCGGGGGGCGCAGGGGCCGCGCGCCCCCCCACCGGCGGTCCCCGTCGGTGCTACTTCGCTTCGCCCTCGCCGTCGTTCTTCTTCTCGGACTTGTCGCTCTCGCCGGCCTTGTCGGCCTTGCCTTCGGACGCGGCGGCGGCCTCGTCGGTGTCGTCGGACGCGTCGGCGTCGGTGTCCGGGGTCTCGTGCTTGCCCAGGTCGACCTTGGCGTCGTCGAGCTCGGTCAGCGAGGAGGCGTCGTCGGGAACGATGGCGGTCTCACCGTGGACGATGCGGTTGTACTCGGCGTCGTCGAGGACCGCGCCGATCGCGTTCTTGCCGTAGACGGCGTGGACGCCGGGCGCGATCTCCAGGAGGACCGAGTCTTCGTTGATCTCCTTGACGGTGGCGTACATGCCCCCGATCGTCCGGACGCCGGTGCCGGGCTGCATCTCATTGCGCATCGTCGCAGCCGCCTGCTGCTTCCGCTTGGCGGACCGGGTCATCAGGAACATGGCCCCGATGAGCACGATGAAGGGGAGGAGGGTCACGAGACTCACGGGAGGGAACTTCCTTCGCACGACCGCGCTGGATCGCGGCCTGATCTTCGGGGGCGGGGCATGCCGTCCTGGAAGGGCGGCATCGGCGGAGTCTAAGCGAGTCCGCATCAATGGAACAACGCCCAGCATGGCACCCGGGTTCCGCTCCGGGCATCCCCGCGTCTTCTCACGTCCCGAACAGACCCGCTTGTCCCTTTCCCGGGGCGCCTCCCGCGCCCCCCTGCGGGGGTACGAGTCCCAGATGCGCCCAGGCCGCCGGGGTGGCGACCCGGCCGCGCGGGGTGCGGGCCAGCAGCCCTTCGCGGACCAGGAACGGCTCGGCGACCTCCTCGACCGTCTCACGCTCCTCGCCCACGGCGACGGCCAGGGTGGAGAGCCCCACCGGCCCGCCGCCGAACAGCTTGAGCAGGGCCTGGAGCACCGCCCGGTCCAGCCGGTCGAGCCCGCGGGCGTCAACCTCGTACACCGCGAGCGCCGTACGGGCGATCTCTCTGGTGATCACTCCGTCGGCCTCGACCTGGGCGTAGTCGCGGACCCGGCGCAGCAGCCGGTTGGCGATCCGGGGGGTGCCCCGGGAGCGTCCGGCGATCTCGGCTGCGCCGTCCTCGCCGATCTCGACGTCGAGCAGCCGGGCCGAGCGGTGGACGACGCGCTCCAGCTCGGCCGGTTCGTAGAACTCCATGTGCCCGGTGAAGCCGAAGCGGTCGCGGAGCGGCGGCGGGAGCAGACCCGCCCTGGTGGTGGCGCCGACCAGGGTGAAGGGCGGCAGTTCCAGCGGGATGGCGGTGGCCCCGGGGCCCTTGCCGACGATGACGTCGACCCGGAAGTCCTCCATCGCCATGTAGAGCATCTCCTCGGCCGGCCTGGACATCCGGTGGATCTCGTCGAGGAAGAGGACCTCGCCCTCCTGGAGGGAGGAGAGGATCGCCGCGAGATCTCCGGCGTGCTGGATGGCGGGGCCGGACGTGATCCGGATGGGAGCGCCCATCTCGGCGGCGATGATCATCGAAAGAGTGGTCTTGCCCAGGCCGGGGGCGCCGGAGAGCAGGACGTGGTCGGCGGTGGCGCCGCGCTGCCTGGCGGCCCGCAGGACCAGGTCGAGCTGGAGCCTGACCTTCTCCTGTCCCACGAACTCGTCCAGGCCCTTGGGGCGCAGCGCGGCCTCGACGGCTTGGTCCTCACCGTCGGCGGCGGCTCCCACCAGGCGCTCTTCGGCGCCGGGGGCGGTGTCGTCCCACTCGTTCTGGGGAGGCAGCATGGCGGGTCTCTCGATCAGCGGGCGCGGTTGAGGGTCTGCAGGGCGGCCTTGAGGAGTGCGCCCACGTTCGGCTCGCCGGTGGCCTCGGCCTGCGGGGTGACGGCGGCGACGGCCTCCTCCGCGTCACGCGGCGCGTAGCCGAGGCCGACCAGCGCCGAGTGCAGCTGCTCGCTCCACGGCGCGGGTCCGGATGCGGTGCGCTGCGCTGCGAGGTGGGCGGTGCTGGTGCCGAGCGGGGCTCCGAGCCGGTCCTTGAGTTCGAGGAGGAGCTTCTGGGCGCCCTTCTTGCCGATGCCGGGGACGGCGGTCAGCGCTCTCTCGTCACCGCCGGCCACGGCGATCCGCAGGGCGTCCGGCGAGTGCACCGCGAGCATGGCCTGGGCGAGCCGGGGGCCGACGCCGCTCGCGGTCTGGAGGAGCTCGAAGGTCTGACGTTCGTCGTCGTCGGCGAAGCCGTAGAGCGTGAGGGAGTCCTCCCGCACCACGAGCGAGGTGGCGAGCCTGGCCTGCTGGCCGATGCGCAGCGTGGACAGGGTGTCCGGGGTGCACTGGACCGACATACCGATCCCGCCGACCTCGATGACGGCGGTGGCCGGGGCCAGGGCGGCCACAGGTCCGGAGACGAAGGCGATCATGCGGTACGGCCTTTCAGCGTGCGGTGGGCGGCGACGGCCTGCTGGAGCCTGTTCTGGGCGGGGGCCCGCCAGATGTGGCAGATGGCGAGTGCCAGCGCGTCGGCGGCGTCGGCCGGTCTGGGCGGCGCGTCCAGCCGCAGCAGCCGGGTCACCATCGCCCCGACCTGGTCCTTTTCGGCCCGGCCGCTGCCGGAGACGGCGGCCTTGACCTCGCTGGGGGTGTGCAGCGCGACGGGGATGCCGCGACGGGACGCACAGAGCATCGCGACCGCGCTGGCCTGTGCGGTGCCCATCACCGTGCTGACGTTGTGCTGGCTGAACACCCGCTCCACGGCGACGACTTCGGGCCGGTGCTCGTCCAGCCACTCCTCGATGCCGCGCTCGATGGCGACCAGCCGCGGCCCCAGCTCGGCATCGGCGGGCGTCCGGACGACCCCCACCCCGAGCATGGTCAGCCGGCGGCCCGCCACCCCCTCGACGACGCCGACGCCACAGCGTGTCAGCCCCGGGTCCACGCCGAGTACCCGCACGGTGCCCCCTCCTTCATGCTCCCTCATGCCTGCCGCCATGCCTGCTGCCTGGCTGCTGCCTGGCTGCTGCCTGCCGAACAAACAGCGCCGTTCGACCATGTGTTCCTGCGTTGTCGCAGGCTATCGGGTGGCACCGACAACAGAGGGAACACGTACGGGCCGACGGGGGTGTGTCCCCGGCGGCCCGTCCGTACGTACCGTGGTGCTGAACGCCCGTCAGGCGTCGATCTTCTCCATGACCTCGTCCGAGACATCGAAGTTGGCGAAGACGTTCTGCACGTCGTCGCTGTCCTCCAGCGCGTCGATCAGCTTGAAGATCTTGCGGGCGCCCTCTTCCTCCAGCTCGACCTGCATGGTCGGCATGAAGTTGGCCTCGGCCGAGTCGTAGTCGATGCCCGCCTCCTGGAGCGCGGTGCGGACCGCGACCATGTCGGTGGCCTCGGAGAGCACCTCGAAGGCCTCGCCCAGGTCGTTGACCTCCTCGGCTCCGGCGTCGAGCACCGCCCCCAGGACGTCGTCCTCGGTGAGCCCGGCCTTGGGGACGACCACGACGCCCTTGCGGTTGAACAGGTACGACACGGAGCCCGGGTCGGCCATGCTGCCGCCGTTGCGGGTCATCGCGACGCGCACGTCCGACGCGGCGCGGTTGCGGTTGTCCGTGAGGCACTCGATGAGCACCGCGACGCCGTTCGGTCCGTAGCCCTCGTACATGATCGTCTCGTAGTCGGCGCCACCGGCTTCGAGACCGGCGCCGCGCTTGACCGCGGAGTCGATGTTCTTGTTCGGCACCGAGCTCTTCTTGGCCTTCTGGATGGCGTCGAAGAGGGTCGGATTGCCGGACACGTCGGCGCCGCCCGTGCGGGCCGCGACCTCGATGTTCTTGATCATCTTCGCGAAGAGCTTGCCGCGCTTGGCGTCAACCACGGCCTTCTTGTGCTTCGTCGTAGCCCATTTAGAGTGGCCGGACATCTGCCTGTCTCCTTCGCGTAACCATTTCCTGGACGAACGCCAGAGATCCTACCGGGCGCCGGTCACCCGGCGTCCCGCACCATGTCCGCGAAGTACCGGTGCAGCCGGTGGTCGCCGGTCAGCTCCGGGTGGAACGACGTGGCCAGGACGCGGCCCTGGCGCACCGCGACGATATGGCCGCCGTGCTCCGCGAGCACCTGGACCCCGGCGCCCACCGACTCGACCCAGGGGGCCCGGATGAAGACGCCGTCGACGGGCCCGCCCGGGATCTCGGGGATCTCGACGGCCGCCTCGAAGGACTCGTTCTGGCGTCCGAAGGCGTTGCGCCGGACGATCATCTCGATCCCGCCGAAGGTCTCCTGGCCCGAGCGCGGGTCGAGGATCTTGTCGGCGAGCATGATCATCCCGGCGCAGGTCCCGTACACCGGCAGCCCGGCCGCGATCCGCTCGCGCAGCGGCTCCACCATGCCGAACAGGGCGGCCAGCTTGGACATGGTGGTGGACTCGCCGCCCGGGACGACCAGGCCGTCGACCGCGTCGAGCTCATCGGGGCGCCGGACCTGGGTGCCCCGGGCGCCCGCTGCGGCGATCGCGGCCAGGTGCTCCCGTACATCGCCCTGGAGAGCGAGGACACCGATGACGGGAACGTCCATCACCAGCCCCGGTTCGCGTAACGCTCGGTCTCGGGCAGGGTGTCGCAGTTGATGCCGACCATGGCCTCGCCCAGGTTGCGCGAGGCGTCGGCGATGACCTTCGGGTCGTCGAAGAAGGTGGTGGCCCTGACGATGGCGGCGGCCCGCTTGGCCGGGTCACCGGACTTGAAGATGCCGGAGCCGACGAAGACGCCCTCGGCGCCGAGCTGACGCATCAGCGCCGCGTCGGCCGGGGTGGCGACGCCGCCCGCCGAGAAGAGCACGACGGGCAGCCTGCCGAGCCCGGCGACCTCCTTGACCAGCTCGTACGGGGCGCGCAGGTCCTTGGCCGCCGCGTACAGCTCGTTGTTGTCGTAGCCGCGCAGCCGGGCGATCTCGTTCTTGATCTGGCGCAGGTGACGGACGGCCTCGACGACGTTGCCGGTGCCGGCCTCGCCCTTGGAGCGGATCATGGCCGCGCCCTCGGCGATCCGGCGCAGGGCCTCGCCCAGGTTGGTGGCACCGCAGACGAACGGCGTCGTGAAGGCGAACTTGTCGCTGTGGTTGACCTCGTCGGCCGGGGTCAGCACCTCGGACTCGTCGATGTAGTCGACGCCGAGCGACTGCAGCACCTGGGCCTCGACGAAGTGGCCGATGCGCGACTTGGCCATGACCGGGATGGAGACGGCCGAGATGATCTCCTCGATCATGTTCGGGTCGGACATCCGGGCCACTCCGCCGTCCTTGCGGATGTCGGCGGGAACCCGCTCCAGGGCCATGACGGCCACGGCGCCGGCGTCCTCGGCGATCTTCGCCTGCTCGGCGTCGACCACGTCCATGATCACGCCGCCCTTGAGCTGCTCGGCCATACCGCGCTTGACGCGCGCGGTGCCGGTCGCCGGGGTCTCGGCGGGGGAAGTGGTGGAGTGCGTACTGCTGGACACGGGCTACCTCACTCGGGGAAGAGAGTTCTTGCTCCAGTGAGGTAACCCCTGGGGACCAGTCCACTGCAAGGGCCAATGAGCAGCCGGTGGATCGTTCCACAAGAACGTTCAGTGAAAAGTACGCGCCATGAGGAGTACGTGCCGTGGACCGGACTGTCCGGAAGCCTGCTGCCGTGCCACACCGCGCCCGGCCGTCCGCCCGCCGGCCGCGCCGGCGACGCCGCGCGTCAGTACGCCTGGCTGCCCGGCCGGTCGGCCAGCGCCGCCGGGGGCTCGTCGTCCATCTCGAAGGCCAGCGGGAACGGCGCGTGCCCCGCGAGCCGGAACCAGCGGACTTTACGGTGGGTGCGCAGGGCCCGGGCGGCCCGCACCGCGTCGTTGTGGAAGCGCCTGGCCATCGGCACCCGCCGGACGGCGGCGGCCAGCTCATCGGCCGCCTCTTCACCGCCGGGCGCCGACCGTACGGCCCCGACCTGCGCCGTCTCACCGAAGACGGCCCGCAGCGCCTGGCTGAGTTCACTCTCGGCCACCTCGCGGTGCTCCTCCTCGGACTGCCGGGCCGCGTGCGCCGCCTCGTAGAGGACGATCGAGGCCGCGGGGTCGAGCACCCCGGACGTGGCCAGCTCCTGGGCCACCGACGCGCGGCGCAGCAGCTGTGCGTCGAGGGCTGCGCGCGCGGCGTCGATCCGTGCGTGCAGCCGGTCGAGCCGCCCGGCGGTCCAGCTCAGGTACAGACCGACAGCGACGAACGCGAGGACGATCCAGATGATCAGGGATACGGTCACGGGCCGAAAGGCTACCGGTCCGCCGCACCCGGACGCCCGCCCCGGCGGAGGCGGCGGGAGCTCAGCCGGATCCCACGGCATCGCACGACGCCGACCGAACCTGACGGCCCGTCAGGTGCGTCCGGGCCCGGCCCCCGTCAGTCCCTGGCGAGGCCGAACCGGGCGCGCAGGCCGACCCGTTCGTCGGTGTCGACCGACGCGGCGCCGTCGGTCACCGTCTCGTACACCGCCAGGATGTCCGCCCCGACCGTCGACCAGTCGAAGCGCCGCACATGTGCGCTGCCCCGCCGGCGCAGCCCCTCCCGGCGCTCGCGGTCGCCCAGCAGCCGCACGGCGGACGCGGCCAGCGCGTCCGCGTCCTCGTTGGCGAAGAGTTCGCCCGCGGCGCCCTGGTCCAGGACCTGGGCGAACGCGTCCAGGTCGCTCGCGAGCACCGGGGCACCCGCCGACATCGCCTCGACGAGGATGATCCCGAAGCTCTCGCCACCGGTGTTGGGCGCGACATAGACATCGACGCTGCGCAGCAGCCGGGCCTTGTCCTCGTCACTGACCATGCCGAGGAACTCGACCCGCCGCCTCATCTCCTCGGGCAGCGAGGCGACCGCCTCCTTCTCGTCACCCCGCCCGGCGACCAGCAGCCGGGTGTCCGGGCACTCGGCGAGGATCTTCGGCAGCGCCCGCATCAGCACGGGCAGCCCCTTGCGCGGCTCGTCGATCCGCCCGATGAAACCGATGGTCGCTCCCTGCCACTCGGCCTTGGGCTCGGCCCGCTCGAAGAACCCGACGTCGACGCCGTTGGGGATGACGACCGCGTCGCCCCCCAGATGCTCGACCAGGGTCCTGCGCGCGTACTCGCTCACGGCGATCCGGGCCGAGATCTTCTCCAGCGCGGGCTGCAGGATCGGATACGCGGCGATCATCGCCCGGGAGCGCGGGTTGGAGGTGTGGAAGGTCGCCACGATCGGCCCCTGCGCGGCCCAGCAGGTGAGCAGCCCCAGCGAGGGCGAGGTGGGCTCATGGATGTGGATCACGTCGAAGGTGCCGTCGTGCAGCCAGCGCCGCACCCGGGCCGCGGACAGGAAGCCGAAGTTGAGCCGGGCGACCGAGCCGTTGTACGGGACGGGGACGGCCCGGCCCGCGGAGACCACGTACGGCGGCAGCGGGGTCTCGTCGTCGGAGGGGGCCAGTACGGACACCTGGTGGCCCAGGCCGTTCAGGTGTTCCGCGAGGTCCCTGATGTGGAACTGGACACCGCCGGGGACGTCCCAGGAGTACGGACAGACAATGCCGATCTTCACGAGGGCTCCTGACGGGGCTCCAGGTCGGCGAGCCAGAGGCGCTGGAGCATGTGCCAGTCCTCGGGGTGCTCGGCGATTCCGGTGGCGAAGGCGTCGGCGAGCGCCTGCGCCATCACCGAGGTCTTCTCGGCACGCGTGCCCGCGGCGGGTACGTCGACGGGCGGGTGGACACGGCCGCGCATGACGGGTGAACCGTCGTACCAGAGGGTGACCGGGAGCAGCAGCGCCCCGGTCTGCTGGGCGAGCAGGGCGGGGCCCGCGGGCATCCGGGTCGCCTCGCCGAAGAACCGGACCTCGACGCCCGACGCGGAGAGGTCGCGGTCGGCGACCAGGCAGACCAGACCACCGTCCCGCAGCCGCCTGGCCAGCGTGCCGAAGGCGGAGCCGCCGGTGTGCGGCAGGACCTCCATGCCCAGGCCCTCGCGGTAGGCGACGAACCGGTCGTAGAGGGTCTCCGGCTTGAGCCGCTCGGCGACCGTGGTGAAGGGCACCCCCAACTTGGTGGTGACCCAGGCGCCCGCGAGGTCGTAGTTGCCCATGTGCGGCAGGGCGAGTATCACGCCCTTGCCCGCGGCGAGCCCGTCCGTCAGATGGTGCAGGCCCTCGGGGTCGAAGCCGCCGCGGATCCGGCCGGGGCTCCAGGCGGGCAGCCGGAAGGACTCCATCCAGTACCGCATGTACGACCGCATCCCGGCCCGGGACAGCTCGGCGAGCCGGGCAGGACCGGCTTCCGGCACCACCCGGGCCAGATTGGACTCAAGCCGCAGCACACTCTTGCCGCGCCGCCTCCAGACCGTGTCCGCGATCCGCCGGCCGAGCCCGGTGGCGACCGGTTCCGGCAGCTTCTTGACCGCGCCCCAGCCGAGTCCGTACAGGGCGTCCGTCAGCCGCTCCCTCATACCGCCCCGCTGCCGTGCGCGGAGGCTTCGGCGGCGGCCGCCGCGTCGGCCTCGGCGGACTCCCTGCGTACGGTCACGACCCGCTGCACCAGGGTGATCAGGCTGCCCACCGCCACGATCCACAGCGCGATCGGCAGCAGGATCTGGATCCCGGGCACCCCGAACTTGTGCAGCCCCGCGAAACCGGCGGCGACGAGCGAGATGACCAGTCGCTCGGCCCGCTCGATCAGCCCGTTCACCGCGACCGGCAGACCGATCGACTCACCGCGGGCCTTGGTGTAGGAGACCACCTGGCCGCTGGCGAGACAGAAGAGGGTGACCGCGCACATCAGGTTGTTGTCGCCGGTGCCCGCGTACCAGAGGGCGAGGCCGGAGAAGATCGCCCCGTCCGCGACACGGTCGAGAGTCGAGTCGAGGAAGGCCCCCCAGCGGCTCGAAACCCCGGCCTGGCGCGCCATGTTGCCGTCGACCAGGTCGGAGAAGACGAAGAGCGTGATGACGACCGTGCCCCAGAAGAACTCTCCCCTGGGGAAGAAGACCAGCGCACCCGCCATCACCCCGGCCGTACCGGTCAGCGTCACCGCGTCGGGACTGACGCCGATCCGGAGCAGAAATGAGGCGAACGGCGTGAGGACACGCGTAAAGAATGCACGCGCGTACTTGTTCAGCATGGCCTTCCCGGGGGGTCGGTGGGCCGCGCGGCCCCGCTGGCCACCCGGCGGGCCCATCGTAGCCAGGACCGCGGACCTCCACCGCCGGGCCCTGTCCCGCCGGGTGGCAGAGCGGTCGCAGGGCCACCGCGGAGCGGCTGCGGGACAGCAGCGCGAGCAGCCGCGGGACCGCTCGGGGAGGCTGCGGTGCCGTACGTATGGACGAGCCGCGATCCGGGTGGAAAGCTCGAATGACCGCGGGCGTCACCGGTGCCGCCACGCTCCCTGGCCCTGGGTCCGCCCCCCGTTCCTCACCGTGCAACGTCCCTCATCACCCGGGAGGCACACTCATGGGCGACAAGGCGAGTACCCGTCCCGGAGCCGCCGGCAGAGTGGCGGCGGCCGCCCGGCCCGGTTCCGTACGGAACGTGGTCCTGGTCGGCCACAGCGGATCCGGCAAGACCACGCTGGTCGAGGCCCTGGCGCTGACCGCAGGAGCCGTCAGCAGGGCAGGCCGGGTGGAGGACGGCCAGACCGTATCGGACTACGACGAGATCGAACAGCGCAGACAGCGCTCGGTGCAGCTCTCGCTCGTCCCGGTCGAATGGGACGGCATCAAGATCAATCTGCTGGACACCCCCGGCTACGCCGATTTCGTCGGCGAGCTGCGGGCCGGCCTGCGGGCGGCCGACGCGGCCCTGTTCGTCGTATCCGCCGCCCAGGACGCGGACAGCGTGGACGGCGCGACGCGTGCGGTCTGGGAGGAGTGCGCGGCCGTCGGGATGCCGCGGGCCATCGTGGTCACCCATCTGGACACGGCCCGCACCGGATACGCGGAGCTGACAAAGCTCTGCGGGCGGATCTTCGGCGGCGACGACCCCGACGCGGTGCTCCCCCTGTACCTGCCGCTGTACGGTCCCCCGGGCCCGGACGGACACGCCCCGGTGACGGGCCTCGCCGGGCTGCTCACCCAGCGGCTGTCCGGCTACGCGTCGGGAGAGCGTACGGAGAGCGCGCCCGGGGCGGCCGAGCTGCCGCCGATGGAGGAGGCCCGCAACCGGCTGATCGAGGGGATCATCGCGGAGAGCGAGGACGAGACCCTCATGGACCGCTATCTGGGCGGCGAGGAGATCGACGTCGGGACGGTCGTCGCGGATCTGGAGCGTGCGGTCGCGCGTGGGGTCTTCCACCCGGTGCTCGCCGCCGCGCCGGCGCCGCCCGGCGGACGGCAGGGGCTCGGCACGGTCGAGCTGCTCGAACTGATCACCCGTGGCTTCCCCGCTCCCCCGGAGCGGGAGGCCCCGGCGGTCACCACCCCGGAGGGCGCCCCGCACGCGGCGGCCGGCTGCGACCCGGGCGGGCCGCTGGTCGCCGAGGTGATCAAGACGGCGTCCGACCCCTATGTGGGACGGCTCTCGCTGGTACGGGTGTTCTCCGGGACCCTGCGGCCCGACGAGACGGTGCATGTGTCCGGCCACAGCCAGGCGGGCCACGGCCGGGCGGACCTCGACGGCGGCACCGACCGGGACACGGACGAGAGGACCGGGGCGCTCTCGGTCCCCTTCGGCCGGCGGCAGAGCCCGCTGAGCGAGTGCCCCGCCGGGGACATCGCCTGTGTCGCGGGTCTGAGCGGGGCGGAGACCGGCGACACGCTCTCCGACAGGGACGAGCCGCTGCTGATGGAGGCGTGGACCCTGCCGGAGCCGCTGCTTCCGCTCGCCGTCACCGCTCATGGCAAGGCGGACGAGGACAAGCTCTCGCAGGGTCTGACCCGGCTGGTCACCGAGGATCCGACCATGCGGCTGGAACAGAACCCGGACACCCACCAGCTGGTCCTGTGGTGTCTCGGCGAGGCACAGCGGGACATCGCACTGGAGCGGCTGCAGAGCAGATACGGGGTACGGGTGGACGCCGAGCCGTACCGGGTGGCGCTGCGCGAGACGTTCGGCGGGCCCGCCGACGGGCGTGGCAGGCATGTCAAACAGTCCGGCGGGCACGGCCAGTTCGCGATCTGCGCCATCGAGGTGGAACCGCTGCCGTCCGGTTCGGGGATCGAGTTCGTCGACCGGGTCGTGGGCGGTTCGGTGCCGCGGCAGTTTATCCCGTCCGTCGAGAAGGGCGTACGCGCGCAGGCGGCCCGGGGGGTCGCATCCGGCCATCCGCTCACCGATGTCCGTATCACTCTCCGGGACGGCAAGGCCCACTCCGTGGACTCCTCGGACGCGGCGTTCCAGACGGCCGGCGCGCTGGCCCTGCGGGAAGCGGCGGACCGGGCCCCGATCAGTCTCCTCGAACCCGTGATCTCCGTCCGGGTCCAGGTCCCCGACGACTTCGTGGGTCCGGTGATGAGCGATCTGTCCGGGCGGCGCGGCCGGGTGGTGGGGACCGAGCAGACACTGCCGGGCCGCACCCTGGTGCGGGCCGAGGTGCCGGAGATCGAGATCGGGCGGTACGCCGTGGATCTGCGGTCGCTGTCGCACGGCACCGGGCACTTCAGCCGCTCGTATGTACGTCATGAACCGATGCCTCCGCAGGTGGCCGACCGGGTGCGCGAAGGGGCGTACAACGCCGCGTAGTCCGCCCCCTGTTGACCGTCGCACGCCCCCGGGAACCGGCCGGGCGGGGTCGTGCGCCGGACAGCCTTCCGTCGCCCCGTGACGCGCGGGGAGCACCACGGATACGCTGAGGTCACGGTCCTCACGGAAGGCGCGGGGCGGCCCGGGCCGTGCACAGCAGGTGTGCGGGGCACGGTAGTTGGGAACAGCCGCAGCAGCGGTTGGGTGCGGCGATGGGGGCAGTGGTGGCGAACGACGGATTCGACTTCATTCCGGGGGCACAGGTCCCGCTCCAGGGGGCGGCGGGCCAGACCGCGGCGACCCACGCCCTCGCGTCGGCGGCCTACCGGGACAGTCCGGTCGACGAGATACTCAAAGCCAACAGCGAATGGCACAAGACAGCGGTGCAGAAGGGCAAGTTCTCGCTCTTCGAGCCGAATCTGGGAGAGTCCTTCTCCCGCGCCGTCCAGGTGCGGATGCTCGGGGGCACCCGGAAGGCGCTCATCCAGTCCTTCGGAACCGAGCCGCAGACAGTCGTCGAACACTGTCTGGCGGCGACCCGCATCCGTAAGGAGCGCGACACCCGGCTGACCATCGTGATGGCCGTCTTCGGGCTGGTGTTCCTGCCCGGCCTGCTGATCTGGCTCGGCGTCTTCCAGCTGCGGCGCACCCTGTCGGGGTCCCGGAACCGCAGCATGGGGGCCCTGGGCACCGCACTTCTGGTGGCCGTGGGCGGACTCGCGGTGCTCTTCCTCGTCAAGCTGCCGTTCGGCGGTATCGGGGCGCTGTATCTGCGGGCGATGCTGGTCGCGCCGGTCATCGGCTGGGTGTGGGCCAAGCGGATCTGCGAGAAGACCGCCGTGGATCTGCGGTCCCGCTGGGACGGACTGCTGTCCGGCGGCGGTATCGGCCCGAAGATCCCCGAGGCCGTCCCGCGCAACCCCTCCGAGACGGCGGCCGAGCAGCTGCGCCAGTCCCTGGCCAAGCTGACCGCCGAGCAGCAGTCCAACTCGGTGTTCTACGCGGGCCCCAAGGGGATACTCGGCATGGGCACCCGATGGGGCAGCTGGCAGTTGGCCGAGGAGCTGGTGCCCCGCGAGGCGGGCACCGAGATCCACGGCTTCCGCAGCTGGGACGTGATCCGGGCGATCCATGACCGGCTGCGGATGCTGGAGCGCGGCCCGCTGCACACCGGGGGCTTCCCCACCCCGTCCGTGAAGCACTGGATCGTGGCGCCGGTCGGTGAGAACGCGGCCGAGGTGAGCCGGCCCGACGGCGAGGACGTCGAAGCCTTCCAGATCAAGGGCCACGAGATACAGCGGATCTGCAACGAGCAGCAGTTCGGCAGCGGCAACCGCCACTATCTGGGCGTGCAGTTCACCCTCTGGGACGGCCAGTTGGTGATCACCATGATGATCACGGTGACGGTGCTCCACGAGACGCTGCGGATCGAGGTCACCGGCCATGCGCTCGGCCCGGTGCACTCACTCTTCACCACCAAGCCGGCGGCCAAGACCAAGCAGGTCAACAAGGCGGTGAAGTTCTGGGAGACGCGGGAGGTGAACCTGCCGCTGGTGGAGACCCCGGAGGTGGTGCGGCTGGCCGCCCGGGCGCCGCTGACCTGGTTCCCGCCCGTCCTCGACTTCTGCGGTGGGAAGATCACCCTCCCCGAGCCGTTCGGGATGCGGCACGCCTGGGCCGACAAGCCCTGGCGGCACCGCTTCATGGCGGACGACGCGATGCGGGCGGCCACCCCGGTCCTGCGCGCCGTGCACGCGGCGGCGATGCGGGTGCTCGACGAACACGGTGTGAACACCGACAACTTCACCAACCGCTCGAACGTCCTTAGCGGGCTGGTACAGGACGCGGCCCCGCGCAAGGCCGACGTCTACGACGCGTGACACCCCGGAAACACCGCTAGGGCCCCGGAGCCACGGCATCACGGAGGACAGCACAGGTCCGGGGGCGCGCGCCCCCCCCCGCCGCCCGCGGGCGCCCACGCGGACCCGGCGGCGCGCGCCCGGCGCCGCCGCCCCCCCCCACCCCGCCCCCGCGGGCGCGCCCGCGCCCGGGGCCCCGCCGCGCCCGCGCCCCCCCCCCCCGCCCGCCCCCCCCCCCCCCTTCTCCCTCTCGTACGCCCGGCTACGTCCCCGTACCGGCGCGGCCCCCACACACGCGGGCCAGGCCGCGGCCAGCATCGCCCGGGTGTCGGCCAGCAGCTGCGGAAGCACCTTGGTGTGCCCGACGACCGGCATGAAGTTGGTGTCACCACCCCAGCGCGGCACCACGTGCTGGTGCAGATGGGCGGCGATACCGGCACCCGCCGACGCCCCCTGGTTCATACCGATGTTGAAGCCGTGCGCACCGGACGCCGTCCGCAGCGCGGTCATCGCCCGCTTGGTCAGCTCGGCCAGCTCAGCCGTCTCGTCGGCGTCCAGCTCCGTGTAGTCGGCGACATGGCGGAACGGCACGACCATGAGGTGCCCGCCGTTGTACGGGTAGAGGTTGAGCACCGCGTACACATGCCGGCCGCGCTTCACGACAAGGCCGTCCTCGTCGGACTTCGACGGGATCGAGCAGAACGGACAGTCGTCCCCCGAGCCCGGCCCGCTCGGCTTGTTCTCCCCCTGGATGTACGCCATCCGGTGGGGGGTCCACAGGCGCTGGAACGCGTCCTGCGTCCCCACTCCGATCTGCTGCTCCGGCTCACTCGTCATGCTGTGCAGCATATGACTTCCCCCGTTCGCGACGTGTCGCCGGGGCGCGGGCGGCAGCCGTCGCGGAGATGCTGGCCCGATGGACGCCCTGGACCCCGCAGAACGCCTGAGCCGGTGGGAAGACCGCACGGAGATCCCGCTCTTCGTGGCCGCGCTGCTCTTCCTGACGAGCTACGCGGTACGGGTGCTCGCGCAGGGCGCCGATCCCGTACTGCGGGGCACCGCGCTCGGGGTGGCCCTGGCGGTCTGGCTGCTCTTCGTACTGGACTACGCGGTACGGATCAGGATCAGCGGCGAGGGGGTGCGCTTCCCGCTCAGACACCGGATGGACACCCTGGCGGTGGTCCTCCCGGTGCTGCGGCTGCTGCGGATGGTGCACCTCTACAACGCGATCCAGCAGCGGCGGGAGGGCCCCCGGCTGAGCCTCTACGCCCGGGTGATCGCGTACGCGGGGCTCTCGGCCCTGCTGCTCGCCCTGGCCGGGGCTCTCGCCGTCTACAGCTGCGAGCACAAGGCACCGGGCGCCACCATCCGCACCTTCGGCGACGCCCTGTGGTGGGCCGCCGCCACCCTGTCGACGGTCGGCTACGGCGATGTGGTCCCCGTGACGCTGCTGGGACGGCTGGTGGCGGTGGCCATGATGGCGTGCGGCCTCGCCCTGCTGGGCGCGGTGACCGGGTCCTTCTCGTCGTGGCTGCTGCAGAGCTTCCGGCGGGACGACGAGGCGAGGCCCCCGCAGCCCTAGGAACA
The DNA here is from genome assembly GCF_042751845.1 of Streptomyces sp. NPDC059398. NCBI lineage: Bacteria > Bacillati > Actinomycetota > Actinomycetes > Kitasatosporales > Streptomycetaceae > Streptomyces > Streptomyces sp. NPDC059398. Next base: position 26,227 of record NZ_JBHYWP010000113.1, read on the forward strand.
GGGGCCGGCGGCCACCGCCGGAATGGAGTCAGCTCCTGGGCGGAACGATGACGCACAGGTGGCGAGGGCCCGTACGGTGGGGCGGTGGACGGATTCACCTATACACAGACAGGCGCGAGCCGCGACGGCCGCTGCCCCCAGGGCTTCCGGGCATTGCGGGTGAGTACCCGGCTGGGCACGGACGAAGACATCGTCCGGAGGGCCGGCGCATTCATGCTGAGCTGGCAGATGCACCGGGCGGTAGGCGTGTCCATCGAGTCGCGATCCCCAACAGCGTTCGCGGGTACGGACGTTGTCGTGGGCCTCGGTGTGGGTTCCTGGCGGCTTCGGGCGCCGTGCCGCGTGGTGTGGACGGTGCAGGACGCCCAGTGGACGGGGTTCGGATACGGCACCCTGCCCGGGCATCCCGAGTGCGGTGAAGAAGCGTTCGTTGTCGAGCGGCTGGCCGATGGCGTCACCTGGCTGACCGTCTCTGCCTTCAGTCGCCCCGCCGCCTGGTGGACCCGCGCGGCCGGACCCCTGGTTCCGGCCTTTCAGCGCGGGTACGCGCGTCGGTGCGGGCGGGTGCTGCGGCAACTGGTCGCGCAGCATGGAGCGAACGCCGATGTCGAGGCCCATGGATGTCCGCAACCCGCGGGCCGACCGGATCTTCGAGCCGGCGACAGGGTCTCCGCGAGACTCCCCGGGCCGCACGAGGCGAGGCCCCCCCCGCGCGCGGGGGGGGGGGGGGGGGTGGTGGGG
>NZ_JBHYWP010000114.1:0-5601 GCF_042751845.1 Streptomyces sp. NPDC059398
GCGGCGGGCGTGTGGGGGTGGGGGGGGGGGGCGGGGCCCCCGCCCCCGACGCGACGGCGTCGGCGACCGGGCCGATGTCGTCCGGGCCCAGCTGCGAGACCGTGAGGCGCACACCGGGCGGCGCGGCCATCCGGAAACGGGCGCCGGGGGCGACGGCCCAGCCGGAGTGCAGCAGCCGCGCCACCACCCCGGTCTCGTCCGGCACCGGCACCCACACGTTCATCCCGCTGCGGCCGCAGGCGTCGAGCCCCCGCCCGGCCAGCGCCTCGATCAGCGCGTCCCGGCGCCTCCCGTACGACAGCGAGACCGCCGGGACATCGACGGCGCCCGAGGTCCACAGCTCGACGACCGCGCTCTGCAGCAGATGGCTGACCCAGCCGGGGCCGAGCCGCTGACGGCCCAGTACCCGGTCCATGGTGATCGTGTCGCCGGTCAGCACGGCGAGCCGCAGATCGGGCCCGTACGCCTTGGAGACCGACCGCACGAAGGCCCAGTGATCTGTGGCCCCGGCCAGCGGACTCAGCGGCAGATCGGCGATCCCGTGTCCGTGGTCGTCCTCGATGAGCAGGACGCCCGGATGGTCCCGCAGCAGGGTCCGCAGCGCATCGGCGCGCGCCGGACTCACCGCCGCGCCCGTGGGGTTCTGCGCGCGGGCGGTCACCACGAGCGCGCGGGCCCCTTCGCGCAGCGCCCGCTCCGCCTCCCCCGGGAGCGGCCCCTCGCTGTCGACCCCCATCGGCACCGGGCGCAGCCCGAGCGCGGGAACGAGATCGAGCAGGGCGCCCCAGCCCGGGTCCTCGATGGCGACGGAGTCACCGGGCCTGAGGTGCGCGGCGAGCACCCGCTCGATCCCGTCGAGCGAACCGGACAGCACCGCGAGCGGCCCCTGCGGCACGCCGTCGGCGCCGAGGGCGGCGCGCGCCAGCCGTTCGAGCCCGGGGTCGACGCCCGCCTCCCCGTACAGCACGGCCCGCTCGTCACTGCGCGCGGCGGCCGCGGCCAGCGCTCCGGCGAGCGGGGGCAGCAGCGCGCGGTCCGGGTTGCCCGATGCGAGGTCACGCACCCCGGCCGGGATGTCGGCCCGGATGGACTCCCGCGCCGTACTGGCCGGCCGGGGGCGCACCCGGCTTCCCCTGCGGCCCGCCGTCGCGATCACCCCGCGGTCCCGGAGCGTCCGGTAGGCGGCGCCGACCGTATTCGGATTCACCCCCAGCTGATCCGCCAACTCCCTTAGTGGTGGCAGTAGTTGCCCTGGAGCTAGCACACCGGAGCCGACCGCGCGCTCCACGCTCGCCGCGATCTCCGTTGCACGCCTGCCTTCGATCCCATACTCTCCTAGCACAAAGAAGATTATGCACTAGCGCAATGGAGAACGCAATGTCCGATACCCCTCCGGCCGCTTCCCGGCAGCAGGACGCGCCCTATGTGCCGACCGCCCGTACGGTCCCCACCCGTTCCCGGGAGCGGGCCTCGTACGACCGTGAACTGGTGCACTCCGTGCTGGACGAGGGATACGTCTGCCACCTCGGGTTCCTCCGCGACGGCGCGCCCGTCGTACTGCCGACGCTGTACGCCCGGGTGGGCGAGCGCCTCTACGTCCACGGCTCGACGGGCTCCCGTCCGCTGCGGGCGGCGGGCCAGGCGGACCCCGGCATCGCGGTCTGTCTGACGGTCACACATGTCGACGGTCTGGTCCTGGCCCGGTCCGCCTTCCACCACTCGATCAACTACCGCTCCGTGGTGGTCCACGGCACGGCCCGCCAGGTCACCGACGCCGACGAGCGGCGCACCGCTCTCGACGCGATCGTCGAGCAGGCCGTGCCGGGCCGGTCGCACGACTCGCGCCCCGCCGACGCCAAGGAGCTGGCGGCCACCGCCGTGATCCGCCTGGACCTGGAGGAGCTGTCCGTCAAGACGCGCACCGGCGGCCCCAACGACGAGCCCGAGGACCTCGCCCTCCCGTACTGGTCGGGTGTCGTGCCGGTGAGCCGCGGATACGGCACCCCGGTCCGGTCGGACGACCTCGACCCGTCGGTCGCCCTGCCGGACTACCTCGCCCGCCTCTGAACCGCGCGAGCGAGGCACATCGCCGAGCACCGGCCGGAGCCGGCTCAGGCCGGTACCGGCCTGCGGCGCGCGGCTGCCGCCCGCATCTCCCCGTACGCGAGACCGACGACGGCCGCGAGAAGCAGCAGGGTGCCGAGGACCGTGCCCGGGGTGAGCCGCTCCCCGAGCAGGGCCACGGCGATGACCGCGGCGCTCACCGGTTCAAGCAGCATGATCACCGAGACCGTGGCCGAGCGGACCACCGCGGCACCGGTGAAGTACAGCGCGTAGGCGAGTGCGGTGGGCACCGCGGCGACATAGGCCAGCAGGCCCGCCACCCTGGCCGGTTCGACGGTGTGCGGGAGGAGCCCCTCCGCCACGGCGAGCGGCAGCAGGACGACGGTTCCCAGAGCGAGGGACCAGGCCGTGGTGGAGAGCGGGTCGCCGCCCCCGCTGCGGCCGAGCCACAGGGTCAGCAGGGTCATCGCCGCGTACCCGGCGGCGGAGAGCAGCGCCCAGCCGACCCCGGCGGGGTGCACGGCTCCGCCGCCGCTGCCCAGGACCAGCACCACGAGTCCGCCGAGCGCACCCGCGACGGCGGTGACCCCGCCCCCGCCCAGCCGCTCACCCATGGTCAGCCGGGCACCGACGGCGATGAGCACGGGCCCGGCGCCCAGGGTCACGACGGTGGCCACGGCGAGCCCGGTGAGCTGGACAGCGGCGAAATAGGCGACCTGGAAGAGCGTGAACGCCACCCCGGTCGCGACGGTGCGCAGCACCAGCCGGGCGCGCGGCTCGGCGGGCCGGGACGTCCGGTGCGGGCGGCGGCGCACGGCCCGCACGGCGAGCAGCAGCACCAGACCGCCGGCGCACCGCCAGAAGGTGAGCGAGACGGGCCCGAGATCACTGGCCCCGTAGAGCAGCGAGGCCGAGGCCCCGGCGGTACCCCAGGCCACTCCGGCCACGGACAGATACAGGAGACTCCGGCGGACGGACAGCCCGGCGTCGGAGTGCGGCACATGCGTCACGTACTTCTCCATGAGGAAGACGGGGAAAGGCGGTCGCTGAACTCCGTGCGCGGGCAGCGACGAGCCGCTCGGGGGACACCCGAGCCCGGTCTCCGTCAGAGGATGCGGCCGCCCGCGCTACGCGGCGGGGGGCGGCAGTACGGTGAGATGCATGGGCCAAACCCTAACGGACGGCGCTACGTTGCGCTCCGGCCGGCCGGTGACTCCGCCACCACCGCGGCCGGTGCGCCCGCCACCGGACCCGAAGGGGGCTTCGGCGCCGACGACTGGGCGACGAACGCGCCGAGCAGCACCACGGTCCCGCCCGCGATCTGCGGCGCGGCGAGGTGCTCCCCGAGCAGCACCCAGGCGAGCACGGTCGCGATGACCGCTTCGAGACAGGCGACCACCCCGGCCACCTGCGGGGAGAGCCTGCGGACCGAGACCACCCCGGAGACATAGGCGACGACGGTGGCGACCAGGACGATCCAGCCGAGCAGCAGCCAGGCGGGCACCGTGGCTCCGTTCATCTGCGCCTGCCCGGCGAGCAGGGACCAGTCCATCCGCCACGGACGGGCCACCGTCGTCAGCAGGGCGGTTCCGACGAGCAGTCCGTACGCGATGACCCCCAGCGGGTCGGCGCCGCCATCACCGTCGCCGCCGTGGTCCGACAGGACGAAGTAACCGACCTGGCAGCAGGCGGCGCCGAGCGCGAGCAGCAGTCCGAGTGCGTCGAAGCCCAGCCCGGACCAGATCTCGACCACACAGGCGAGCCCGCCGGCCGCGAGCACCACCCCCACGGCGGCGGCCCGGGTCACCGGTCTGCGCTGCACGAAGCGGACCCAGCCCAGGACGAGCGCGGGCGCCAGGTACTCGACGAGCAGGGCCACGCCGACGGGGATACGGGAGAGGGCCGCGAAGTAGCACGCCTGGACGCCCGCGACGGCGAGCAGCCCGAAGCCGATGAGCAGCGCGGGCCTGCGCCGTACGAGATCCCGGTGGCGCCAGGCGACCGGCAGCATCACCAGGGCCGCTCCGGCCACCCGGAGCCAGACCACGTGCAGCGGGTCGAGCCCCGCCTCGATCAGCGGCTTGGCCGCGACACCCGACCCGCCGAACGCGAAGGCCGACACCAGGGCGAGCCCCAGGCCGACGCTCTTCCCCCGAGTCCCCCGAGACGCACGCATCGGCACATCATGGCAGGTGCCGTCAGGAGCGTCATCACCGACGGGCCTGGCGGGTACCGCCCTCCAGGCGCTCCGCGAGGAGTTCCGCGTCCACCCCGGCGCGGCCCAGCACCTCCACGGCGCGGCACTCGCGGTCGCGGGCGAGCGCGGCCAGCAGATCGAGCCCGCTCGCCCGCCGGTTCCCGCGCCCCTCCGCCCTCTCCAGGGCGCCCTCCATGGCCGCGACAGCCGCGGGCGACCAGCCGGTCACCCCGGGCTCGGCCACCACGGGGACGGCCCCCGAGTCCTCCACCGATCCCTGCCAGCGCAGCCCGTAGCCGATGCTGCGCTGGACGAGATAGCCGAGCACCTTGGCCACCTGCGGGCCGTCGTCGAAGGCGGCCCGCACCTCGGGGTCGGTCTCGATCACCGAGTGCAGCAGATGGGCCGTATCGATCTGGCGATCGCCGTCACGCAGCGCACGCCGGCGTGCGCCTGCCACAACCGTCGCCAGTTCCACGGTCAGCCCGGCTTCGATGTCGGCTCGGGACGGGGCGGGCTGGTCGTTCGGACGGGTAGGGCTATGCACGTCTCCCAGCTCATCAGCCATCTACGCCCCGAACATCCCCGCCGGGGAGCATTTACCCGTCCCACGCAAGTTGGGCACACCCACCCGGACCCTCCTCCTTACGGATGAGACGGCGACGGCCCGCACCCGCCCACCACCAAGGGGGCGCACGCCCCCTCCGTACCGGACCCCGCATACCTGACGGTTCATCAGTATTGAATGTTCCGGAGCCAGGAGCTACGTTCCGCGACATCACAACCCGACAAGAAGGGGTGGTCGCATGGCCGAAGTCAGCGCCGAGGCTCGGATCGAAGCACCGGCCGAGAAGGTCTGGTCCCAGCTGACCGACTTCAGCGCGTACGGCGAGTGGAACGCGACCCACACCAGCTTCCCCAAGGGCGGCCCGGCCACGCTCGCCGTGGGGTCCACCTACGAGGAGAACATGAAGCTGATGGGCTTCCCGGCGGAGGTGAACTGGACCGTCGACGAGCTGACACCGGAAGCCCTGCTGGTCACCCGCGGGAAGGGACCGATGGGCGTCAGCCTCGCGATGCGCTACTCACTCACCCCGGACGGCGACGCCACGGTGGTCCGCATCGACGGCGAGTTCACGGGAGCCGCCGTGTCCCTGATGGCCGGCAAACTCAAGGACTCGGCGACCGCCGCACTCCAGGAGTCGGTGCGCAGACTCGCGGGCCTGGTGACCTGAGCCAGACCGGCCCCGTACGACCGCGGGGGGGGGCCCCCCGGCCCCGGGGGGGGGGCCCCCCCCCCCCCCCGGTGTGTATGAGAGCAACAGCGCCCAAAACAAAAA
>NZ_JBHYWP010000114.1:5611-16098 GCF_042751845.1 Streptomyces sp. NPDC059398
AGTGCCTCTGGCCGCGCGGTCTGGGGCTTGTGGCGCGCGGGCGCGCGGGGCCGGGACCGCGCCCCCCCCCCCCCCCCGCCCCCCCGCCCCCCCCCCCCGCGCCCCCCCCCCCCCGCCACTCCGGCCGCAGGGATGTCTTCAGTCCTCATCGGCCAGAATCAGATAGAGCTTCTTCCGGGATTCACCGATCACGGCCATGGCCTTCTTGCGCTGCTCCGGGGTACCGGTCCGCCAGACCTGGCCGAACGCCTCCATCAGACCGAACCCGGCCTGCCGGATCTCGTTCACCGTCTCCCAGTCACCGCCCCGCCCGGCCTCCTCCCAGGGCGCATCCGGCCCCTCGTCGGCGGCCGTACGTCCGGGCTCGGTGAGCGTGAACAGCTTTTTGCCGCCCTCGCTCTCGCTGACGATAAGACCCTCGTCCTCCAGCAGCTGAAGGGTCGGATAGACCGAGCCGGGGCTGGGACGCCAGGCCCCGCCGCTGCGCTCGCCGATCTCCTGGATCATCTCGTAGCCGTGCATCGGGCGGTCCTTGAGCAGCGCCAGAATCGACGCACGCACATCACCGCGGCGCGCCCTCCCCCGGGGTCCGCCCCTCCCGCCGCGCCCACCGAACGGCCCGCCGAAGGGCGGCCCGAACGGCCCGAAGGCACCTCGGCGCTCCTCGAAGTCACCACCGCCGTGACGGCCGGGGCCGCCGTGTCCATGTCCGTGTCCAGCTCCATGGGAACGCATCGCGCTCACTTCCTTCCATCGTTGATCTGTCGCGATGCGTCAACGATATATCGGTACTGTTCGTTTGGCAAACACCTGCGCCGTGATGGTGGATGACCTGTGCCAGTGAGCGTTGATCGATTGCCACTGAAGGACGATCGACGGCTACCTGTGTCAGTGAAGGATGACGACTTGCAGATTCGTGTCAGCCAAGGACAACCGTTGGTGGTTCTGTCGTTTCGCACTGGCAGGTCTCGTTAGGATCTCCTGATCATGGACGTGAGGATGGGGAACGAGATGATCGCCATCCCGCCGGGTCAGGTGACGCTGTCGGACCGGCGGACGCAACGCAGCTGGTCGGTCGAGCTTGAGCCCTACCAGCTCGCGGCATTCCCGGTCACGCAGGCGTTGTACGCACAGATCACAGGCCAGCGGCCGAGTACCACTCCTGAGGACCAACTGCCCGTCGAGTGCGTCTCCTGGTGGGACGCGGCGCGGTTCTGCAACGCCCTGTCCCAGTGCGCCGGCCTCACGCCCGCGTACCACTTCCGTGCCGAGGCCGAAGACATCGAATGGGACGTGTCCGCCGACGGGTATCGACTGCCGACCGAAGCCGAGTGGGAGCACGCCTGCCGTGCCGGGACGAGCGGGCCCCGCTACGGGGATCTCGACGAGATCGGCTGGTACCGCGGCAACTCGCAGGAGCGCATCCACGAGGTGGGCGGCAAACGCCCCAACTCGTGGGGGCTTTACGACATGCTCGGCAACGTCTGGGACTGGTGCTGGGACGTCTACGACGCCGAGGTCTACGGCGCCTACCGCGTGCTCCGAGGCGGTGGTTGGTTCGACGAGCACTGGAGTTGCCGGGCCTCCGCGCGGCGCCGCAGCCACCCGACGTTCCAGGTCGACGACGTGGGATTCCGCGTCGCACGCTCCGTCGTGAGCTGATCCACGTCGTGTGCAGCCCGGCCCGCGCTGAGTCGGTCTGGCGATAGCGTGATCCTCATGACGGCTGAAGACGGGGCGCTGACCGGTGGCATGGTGAACGCGGGGGCGGTCTTCCGCCGGGGGGAGTTGGTGGAGCGACCGGCACCGCGCAACGCGCGCGCCCTGCATGCTTATCTCCTTGCGCTGAAGGAGCACGGCTTCGACGCGGCGCCGGCCCCGGTCGGTCTCACCGCGGATGGCCGTGAGCAGCTGACTTTCATCCCTGGCGACGTGGCTCTGCCGCCGTTCCCGGACTGGGCGATGACGAGTTCTGCCCTCGAATCGGTGGGGAGCCTGCTGCGGCGTCTGCATGAGACCAGCGCGGCCGTCGCGGTCGATACCCGTGCCGAGTGGCCGCGGGACCTGGCCGACCCGGAGGGGGGAACGATGTTGTGCCACAACGATGTGTGCCCGGAGAACGTCGTCTTCTGCGAAGGTCGTGCCGCGGCCCTGATCGATTTCGACTCGGCGGCCCCGGGCCGTGCCCTCTGGGACCTCGCCATGACCGCCCGCTATTGGGTGCCCATGCTCGATCCCGGGTCCGCGGCCGCTCACTATCCCCCCGGGTTGGATGCGGCCGCACGGTTGCGGATTCTTGCCGACGGCTACGGCCTCTCGGCGGGGGACCGCGCCGAATTGCCCGGCGTCATCGAGCAGGCCACGGAGGTCTGCCGGGCATTCGTCGCCCGCCGCGTGGCCGACGGAGACCTCGTCTATCTCAGGGCGTTGGCCGAGCGTGGGGGATGGGAACGCTGGGACCGCATGCAGACCTGGCTGGTGGACCACCGTCAGACGTTCACAGCTGCCCTGCTGAACTGACCGGACTGGACGTTCGAGGACAGACTCACAAGAACATCGCCTTGCATTGGCGGTATGCCTTCTGACGGCAACGCTGGGAGCATGTCCGGCGCTGTGACCTGCTGTGTCCTTCGGGCAGGGGGCCCGAACAGACTGTGCAGGGTGACGATTCCAGGGACTCGTTGCGGGTCTGGGCGAGGGCGGCAGACCTCGCCCAGACCGTGGTGGGTGAAGCTGCGGGTCCGGGCGGTGGGTTGGGGTTCGGGGACGCTGGGACTGTCTGTCGAGTGCGGGGTTCTTCGGATGGATGGGTGCGCCAGCGGCGGGCTTTTTGCCGACATCGGGCTGAGCATGTGCGGCGTCGTGACTGTCCAGGGCCGGGAGGAAGTGGTTCCCCGCAGAATTCGCAGGTCCGGGCGGATGTCCGTGCGGCGGCCCGGGGTTGGGGTGGTGTGCGAACCGGGGGACGCGGTGGTGTTGTTCTCCAGCGGTAGGCGGACTGGCGGCAGCGTTGCGAGCACGTGCGTCGTCGGCTCTTCGTGGTGCTCGGTGTCAGCGGGCCTTCGCAGATCGGGCAGGCCTGCGGTGAGTCGCCCTCCGGGTTCGAGGGCATCTCAGCGGTCTGGTGGTGGCGTTGCTGTCGTTCGAGGTAAGCGGTCCGCCGACAGGCCGATGAGCAGAGTGGGCGGCGCTGTCCGATCTGCATCCTCATCAGTTTTCCGCATATCCGGCGGGGTTCGATCACCCAGCTCGGTCTGTCCTACGAACTGCTGGACCGGGCCCGGCACCCCACCGCCGGCGACCGCAAACCGGTCATCTACATCACCGTCCCGCCCGCCGCGACACCCCGCATGATCGCGGCCGAGTTCGCCCGTTTCCTCGGGCTGCCGGTGATGGCCCGCATGAACATCACCGACCTCATCGAGTCCGTCGTCGGAGTCTGCACCGACGCCCGCACCGGCATGATCCTGGTCAACGAACTCCACAACATCTCGCTCACCACCCGGCATGGCGCCGAAGTCGCCGACGCTCTCAAGTACTTCTCCGAGCGGATCCCCGCGACATTCATCGACGCGGGCATCGACATCAGGCACGGCAGCCTGCTGACCGGAACCCGTGGAGCCCAGATCGCGGGCCGTTTCACGCTGATCCCCACCCGTCCCCTCCCTGACAACAGTGAGTGGCGGGGTCTGGTCGCCACCATGGAGAAGACTCTCGCCCTGCGGCGGCACCGGCCCAGCACCCTGGCGAGACTGGACCGCTACCTGCACGACCGCACCGGCGGCATGATCGGCGCCCTCTCCCACCAGATCCGCGGAGCCGCGATCGACGCGATCTTCAACGGCACCGAGAAGATCACCACAGCCGGGCTGAAGGCCGTCCCACTGGACGTCGCCGCCGAATCGCCTCATTTCCGCGGGCCCAGGTCCTCCCGATGACCCCCGAGAACGTCCGCGTCCTGCCCTTCGAGGTCCGGCCCCGGGCCGGTGAGGGCATCCGGTCCTTCGTCGTCCGCCTGGCCCACGCCAGCCATCTTCCGCCCCGCTATCTACGGACCTACCTCTGCGAACCGCCCGAGCATCTCGGTCTTCCCAACTGGACACGGCTGGCCGCCGCGACCGGCCGCCAGAAGGCATACCGGCAGCGGAAGGCGCAGTTGGCCTCCGCCTAGGCTGGCACGGTGACTGATGAGCAGAAGCGGGTGCAGCCGTCGGGAGTGTGGGCCACGGCGGTGGGGGTGGCCCGCGTGCGAGCGCTGGAGACCGAGCGGGAGAACGCGCTGTTCCGCGACCCACTGGCACAAGCTTTCGCAACCGCCGGCGGCCTATGGCCCTCCTCGCCGCCACTGCCCGATGACGAGGCCGCGCGCCGCCGCCGACTGGCCGTGTCGTTCTCCATCGTCATCAGGACGAAGTTCCTCGACGACCTGTTGCGGCAGTCCTCCGCGGCTGGGGTCCGGCAGGTCGTGCTGCTCGGCGCCGGCATGGACAGCCGGGCTTTCCGGATCAACTGGCCGGAGGGCACCCGGCTGTTCGAGGTCGACACCGCCGCGCCACTGGACTTCAAGGCTTCGGTGCTGCGCCAGGAACGGGCCTTCGCACGCTGCGAGCGGATCACCGTAGCGGTGGATCTGCGTGAGGACTGGCCAGCCGCGCTGGCCGCCGCAGGGCACCACCCGGCGGTGCCGACCATGTGGATCGCCGAGGGACTGCTGATCTATCTCCCCGAAGACGCGGTAGAACTGCTGCTGGCCCGGATCAGCGCGCAGTCGGCGGCAGGCAGTCGGATGGGGCTGACGTTGGGCTCGCGCGGCGTGATCGAGCGCTTCGGCGCGGATGCCGTGCCGGGATCGGCGGCGTCCATGTGGGTCTCGGAGATGCCCGACGACCCGGTGGGCTGGCTGGCCGGGCACGGCTGGGAGGCCGACAGCCACACCCTGCGCGAGCGCGCTGCCGCCTACGGCCGCCCGATCAGTACCCCGCCACAGCGCGAGGAACGGCCCGGCGGACTGATTTCGGCGGTCCGCCGGTAAAGCGCTCCAGGCGGTCAAGCTTCAGTGGCAATCGGTCAAAGTGCACTGTCACAGGACACTGCTGATGACCCGTTTCAGTAGGTGTTGATCGATCGTCTCGTGCCTGGGCCATCGGGTCGGGTGGTACTTCGGCAGCCAGGACGTCGACTCCCGGACATTCGCCTACGCGGGGACCGCTGACGAGGCGCTGAAACAGCTCGATGAGATGTACGGGAGATGGAACGCGGGGGTCCGCGAGCTCTCGGACGTCGAACTGGACAATCCGCCCACGGTGGGCCCTGAGCGGTATCCCATGGAGAACAGGGTCCTGCACGTCAACAGGGAGCTGATCCATCACGGCGCCGAGATTTCCCTGCTGCGCGACCTCTACCGCCGGCAGGACGGAGCCGCACCGCACCGGACATGACTCTCGGTAACCGGCGATCGAGCTCCGGAAACCATGTGGACTCCGTGACGCTCCATGGTTGCTGCCGCCATGCGTCGCTGTTGCCGATCGAGGTAGGCGGCTCGTCGGCAGGCCGACGAGCCGGGAGGACGCCACTGCCCGATACACATCCGCATGATCTTCCTGCCGATCCGGCAGCGTTCCCGGCGCCACTGGCCGGCGGAGTAGCGCTTGCGGTTTCTCTTCTGTTAGCAGGTCCTCGAACAGGTCAGTGGTGGAGCACCTACCGTCTGTCCTATGCGCATTCGAATCGTCGACGCCTTCACCGACCGCCCCTTCGCCGGCAACCCGGCCGGGGTGCTGCTCCTCGACTCCTTCCCGGACGACGACTGGCTCCAGAACGTCGCCGCCGAGATGAACCTCTCCGAGACCGCCTTCGCCCACCCGCTGCCCGGTGGCGGGGCCGACTGGGCGCTGCGCTGGTTCACCCCGGTCACCGAGGTCGACATGTGCGGCCATGCCACCCTGGCGACCGCCCACGTCCTGCACAGCACCGGCGCCGCGAAGGGCCCCCTCCGTTTCACCGCACGATGCGGGCCGCTCACCGCGACGGCCCGCGAGGACGGCGCGATCACCCTCGACTTCCCCACATCCCCGCTCACCGCCGAAGCCGTTCCGCCCGGCCTCCGCGAAGCGCTGGGCGCACCGGTCGCCGGGGTGTGGGACACCGCGTCGCACATCGGGGACCTGCTCGTCGAGGTCGCCGACGAGCGGACGGTCCGCTCCCTTGCACCGGACTTCTCCGCGCTGGAGACCCACTCGCGTCGAGGCATCATCGCGACCGCGGTCGCGGACACCACGTCATCCGGTTACGACTATGTGTCACGCTGCTTCTTCCCCGGCGTCGGCATCGACGAGGACCCGGTGACCGGCAGCGCCCACACCGCACTGGCCCCGTTCTGGTCCGCCCGGCTGGGCCGCGACGAGCTGACGGGCCTCCAGGCGTCGGCCCGCACCGGTCTCGTACGTACGTCACTGCGCGGCGACCGGACCCTGCTCACCGGCAGCGCGGTCACCGTCGTCGACGGCGAGCTGCACGTCTGAGGGCCCACGGGGGGGGAGGCCGAAGCGGCGATCAGCGCGGAGAGCGACGCCCCGGCAACGCCGGAGGGGACGTACGGACACACTCGTACGTCCCCCACTCGGCAGCCGTCACACCCCAGCCCCAGCGGCCCGCCCTCACCCGGTGGGCAGCCACCCCACCTTGCCGGCGAGCAGTGCGTAACCGACGAACGCCCCGATGTCGAGCAGCGAGTGCGCGACGACCAGGGGCCCGACCCGCCCCCAGCGCCGGTAGAGCAGCACGAACACCACACCCATCGCCACGTTTCCGAGGAACCCGCCGATGCCCTGGTAGAGGTGGTACGAGCCGCGCAGCACCGCGCTCGCGGCGAGGGCGGCGAGCGGGGCCCACCCGAACTGCCCCAGTCGGCGCAGCAGATAGCCGACGACGATGACTTCCTCCAGTACGGCGTTCTGCACCGCGGAGAGGATCAGCACCGGGATCTTCCACCACACGTCGGGCAGCGACTCCGGCACCACCGTCAGATTGAAGCCGGTGGCCCGCGCGCCCAGGTAGAAGGCGAGCCCGACACTGCCGATGCCCGCCGCGATGAGCACTCCGCGGCCGAGATCACCCCGGAGCCGCGTGCGGTCGAAGCCGATAGCCCGCAGGCCCGACCCTTCCCGCAGCAGCAGATGGACCACCAGCGCGACCGGCACCAGGGCCGTCGCGATCCCGAAGAGCTGCCAGGCGAGGTCCAGCCACGGCCGGCCCGGCGCGTAGGAGCTGTTGAGATTGGCGGCCTGGTGCTTGAGGCCTCCTGGTTTCGTGAGCGCCCCGACAAAGCTGATCAGCGCCGAAACGCCGCTCGCGCCGAGCGAGAGTGCCAGTACCAGCACCGTCTCGGACCGCAGAAACCGCTGCGACACCCCCTCTGTGGGAACAAACTCAGCCACGCGCTCGCCCTCCGCCTGCACACCTGCCTCCAGTCGGCCATCGCGCCTCGTCCCCGCACCGTGCCACCAGGGTCTCGAATGGCGGTACGAAGATCATGCACGACAGGCCGGGGGAGGGCTCCGATTCGATGGCACTCTCCCCCGTCTCCCGCCGCACGCTCCTTGTGCACGGCTCACGGTCCACGCTTCAGAGGAGGAGCACCACCGCAGACATCACAGCTTGCCCGATGGTCCCGGGACACCGGCAACCAGGCCCGGCCACCACGTCACAGGCCGCGGCCCGCCACCGTCGCCGGTATGCCCTCCGGCCAGGCGTGCACCGGCTCGCCGGCCGCCATCAGCTCGGCGTACCGCCGGGTCGTCAGCGCCAGCGCCTCGCGCCGCCCGAGCCCGGTCTCCAGCGCCCGGTGGAAGGTGTCCACCTGCCAGGAGGCACCGTTCGTCCGGCGCCTGCACCGCTCCTCGATGACGCCCAGAAAGTGGTCGCGGTCCGCGGCCTCGACCCCCCACGCGTCGAGACCCGCGGCGGCCAGCGGCAGCAGCTCCTCCCTGACGAGCCGTACCGCGGGCACCGAGACGACGCCGCCGGAGCGCCCGGCGGCCGGCCACTCAAGCCGGGCCTCGATCCCGTACCGGCAGCCCGCATCGAAGTTGCGTGCCGCGGCCTCGAAGGGCAGCCGCTTCCACACCGGGCGCGCCTCGTCGGCGAGCGCCCGCACCAGCCCGTAGTAGAAGGCCGCGTTGGCCAGCACATCCGTGACGGTCGGCCCGGCGGGCAGCACCCGGTTCTCGACCCGCAGATGCGGTACGCCGTCGGTCACGTCGTAGACCGGACGGTTCCAGCGGTAGACGGTCCCGTTGTGCAGGACGAGCTCCTGAAGCCCCGGCGCCCCGCCGTCGTCGAAGACCCGCTGCGGGTCCTCGTCGTCGCAGCGCGGCAGCAGCGGCGGAAAGTACCGGAGGTTCTCCTCGAAGAGGTCGTACGCCGAGCCGATCCAGCGCTCGCCGAACCAGGTGCGCGGCCGCACCCCCTGCGCTCTGAGTTCGGGCGGGCGCACATCGGTGGCCTGGAGGAAGAGCGGCGGCCGGGACTCCCGCCACAGCTCCTTGCCGAACAGGAAGGGCGAGTTGGCGCCGATCGCGACCTGCGCGCCGGCGACGGCCTGCGCCGCGTTCCACACATCGGCGAACCGCGCCGGGGTGACCTGGAGGTGCAACTGCACCGACGTACAGGCCGCTTCGGGCACGATCGAGGAAGAGGTGCAGGCCAGGTGTTCCACGCCGGTGATGTCGAGGTCGAAGTCCTCCCCGCGGGCCGCGCGCATCTGCTCGTTGAGCAGGGTGTAGCGGTCGGCCGACGAGAGGTTCGCCCCGACGAGATCCTCCGGACCGAGCGTCGGCAGGATTCCGGTCATCACGATCCCGGCGTCGACTTCGGCCGCTTTCCGGTGGGCGTATGCGAGACCGGTCCGGAGCTCCTCGGCCAGCTGGTCGAAGACACGGCCTCCCAACCGGTGCGGAACAATGTTCACTTCGAGATTGAACATCCCGAGTTCCATCTGGAAATCACGGCTGGCTATCCGTTCGAGGACCTCCGCATTCATCATCCTGGGCAGGCCGTCGGCGCCCGCGAGATTGAGTTCGATCTCCATCCCCATGAGATTCCTGGGGCGGTCGAACCTCTTCTCCTCCAGCAGTCGCTCCAGCACCTCAAGACACTGCTGAAGCTTTCTCCGGTACCGCTGCCGCCCCGACGGATCGAACCCGTCCGCCTCCAGCTTCTCGCCCATGGATGCACCCCTCCATACGTGTACGGCCGCTGCGGCCGCCCGGGTCCGGTCGACAATGCCCACACCCTGCCCACACCTCGTGATCCGTAACTCCCTCAATCCGGGTCGCGAGCGAGTAGGGTGACCAGAAATTGACGTATGGCACATTCACCAGGCATGAAGCCTGGAGCAGTTTCCCGCCCCGTGCAGCATGTGAAGCCTGTGAAGATCTGTGAACGCGGTGAAAACGACCGATCATTTTCGGCCGACCGTTCATACGGTGAACCGCAAGGCCACAGGGATACAGCTACGTTAAATCAGGATATTCTCCGCAAAAGAAAGACCGAATACCGACTTGTTTGCAATATCGGCATCGGCTAGCTGAAACCCTGTGTGAACACATGTCGTATAAACTCCGCAAACGAGGCGGAGAGTTGGCGCCCCGGCCCCCGGAGAGTGCGATACCCCTCCATGCCCCACGGCCCCCCTCCGCCCCTGCCTGCTGACAGTGCCGTCCGCACCGCCCACGCATCAACGTGTCTCCGAAGTGAGAGGCGACCTCATCATGCCGCTGTATGTCCCTCCGGCCCCCGCGCCGGCCCTGCGCAGCGTCCTCGCGGCACTCGGCTCCCCCACTGCCGTACGCGAGGCCCGGACCCCTGCTCTCCGATCGGCCGCGGGGCCGCTGACCCCCGAACTCCCCCTACCCGTCCATGTCCTGGACCAGATCATGCCGAGCGGCGGCACCCCGCGCACCCGGCTCACCGGCTGGCGTTTCCTGATCCGCAGCGGCGATCGCGCCGTGGCCGCGGCGGACACCAAGCTCACCGCCGACGGCTGGACCTTCTCGCACTTCTTCGAGGGCCCGTACGCCACCGCCACCGGCACCGCCCTGCGCCAGGCCGAAGCACTGGACACCCCGTTCCAGCCGAGGCTGCTGTCCGTGCCCGAGCTCTACATGCTGACGCTGTGGCTGCACGGTGACACCGGTGCCGACGCCTCGGTCTCCGGCACGATGCCGGCCCCCACCGATCTGCTGGTGCCTCTCGCACCGGCGCCGCCCGGCATCGCCGCACACCGCCCGCACCGGGTGTCGGAACTGCTGCCGGTGATGACGATGCGGCTGGCTCCCCCACTGCTCGGCTCGCCGGCCTGACGGCCCCGCACCACCCCCGCGGGGCCCCCGGCCCCCCCGGGGGGGGGGGGGGGGGGGCGGCCGGGGCCCCCCGCCCATAGCCCGAGGGGGGCCGCCCCAACCACCCCCGACGGGAGGCAAATTTGA
>NZ_JBHYWP010000114.1:16108-26710 GCF_042751845.1 Streptomyces sp. NPDC059398
CCCCTGGGTCGTGGGGCGCGGCGCGCTCCGTGCCCATCCGGACTAGCCCGGTCGGGCCACCTCCGAACCACCCGAAGAGGCAGTCAAGTTGAGCTGAACCGCCCGCACGGGTGATGCGTCCTTATGCTGGAGCACGTGCTGCCGTGAAATCCCTGCGGAACGACATCCGTGGGGCAACACTGGGATCACCGAACTGACAGACGGGGGGCGGCCATGAAACCCGCATCGAGCCGCAGGACACTCACCACAACGCAGCGAAAGAACGCATCCATGTGCCAGCACCAGCCAACCTGCCCGTCAGCCGCCTCCGCCGACCGGGAGGCCGCGCTCCTCGTGGCGCACCACCCGGAGCAGGGATGGAGTCTGCTGTGCAACGGCGTACTCGTCTTCGAGGACACCGGTGAACTGCTGCCCGACGGCCGGATCATCGCGCCGCACCGCCCCCTGGGTTCGGGACTGGCGACCGCTGCCTGATCCCTGCCCCGCAGGAAGAACGGAACAGCGAGAACGCAACAGCCGGCGACAGAGCAGAGCCGGTGACGCGACGAAGGGCCGGCCCGGGTGTTTCCCGAACCGGCCCTGCCGTATGTCCGCTGCCCGTCGGCAGCCGTACGTCCGTCAGTTGTCGTACGCCGTCAGTTGTCGTACGCGTCCAGCGGCGGGCAGGAGCAGACGAGGTTGCGGTCGCCGAAGGCGCCGTCGATACGGCGCACCGGCGGCCAGTACTTGTCGGCGGGCGAGACACCGGCCGGGAAGACGGCCTCCTCGCGGGTGTACGCGTGGGACCACTCGCCGCCCAGCGCCGCCGCGGTGTGCGGGGCGTTGCACAGCGGGTTGTCGCCGGCCGGCCACTCCCCGGACGCGATCTTCTCGATCTCGGCGCGGATCGCGATCATCGTGTCGCAGAACCGGTCGAGCTCGGCCAGGTCCTCGCTCTCGGTGGGCTCGATCATCAGCGTTCCGGCCACCGGGAACGACATGGTCGGCGCGTGGAAGCCGTAGTCGATGAGGCGCTTGGCGATGTCGTCCACGCTCACGCCGGTCGCCTTGGACAGCGGCCGAAGATCGACGATGCACTCGTGCGCGACCAGCCCCTTGGGGCCGGTGTACAGCACCGGGAAGTGCGGTTCGAGACGCTTGGCGATGTAGTTCGCGGCCAGCACGGCCACCTGCGTCGCCCGCTTGAGCCCCTCGCCACCCATCAGACGTACGTACGCCCAGGAGATCGGCAGGATCCCGGCCGAGCCCCACGGCGCGGCCGAGACCGGTCCGACGCCCGTCTCGGGACCGGCGGTCGGCTGCAGCGGGTGGTTGGGGAGGTACGGCGCGAGGTGGGCCCGTACACCGACGGGGCCGACACCGGGGCCGCCGCCGCCGTGCGGGATGCAGAAGGTCTTGTGCAGATTGAGGTGCGAGACGTCCGAGCCGAACTTGCCGGGCTTGGCGAGTCCGACCAGCGCGTTCAGGTTGGCGCCGTCGACGTACACCTGCCCGCCCGCTTCGTGCACCGCGGCGCAGATGTCGGTGATGTGCTCCTCGAAGACTCCGTGGGTCGACGGATAGGTGACCATCAGCACGGACAGCTCGTCGCGGTACTGCTCGATCTTGGCGTTCAGGTCGTCGACGTCGACGTCACCGTCCTCGCGGGTCTTCACGACCACGACCTTCATCCCGGCCATCACCGCACTTGCGGCGTTGGTGCCGTGCGCCGACGACGGGATGAGGCAGACGGTGCGCGCGGTGTCGCCGTTGGCCCGGTGGTAGGCGCGCACGGCCAGCAGACCGGCCAGCTCACCCTGCGACCCGGCGTTGGGCTGGAGGGAGACCTTGTCGTATCCGGTGACCTCGGCGAGCCGCTCCTCCAGCTCCTGAATGAGCGTCAGGTAGCCCTGGGCCTGCTCGACCGGGGCGAAGGGATGCATCGCACCGAACTCGGGCCAGGTGACCGGCTCCATCTCGGTGGTGGCGTTGAGCTTCATCGTGCAGGAGCCGAGCGGGATCATCCCCCGGTCCAGCGCGTAGTCACGGTCGGCCAGCTTGCGCAGGTAGCGCAGCATCGCCGTCTCGGAACGGTGCTGGTGGAAGACCGGGTGGGTGAGGACGGCGTCCTCGCGCAGCAGCCCCGAGGGCAGCGCGTCGGCGGTGCGCCCGTCGAGCGCGTCGATGTCGCCCTCGGCGCCGAAGGCGGCCCAGACGGCGGCCAGCTGGGTACGCGTGGTGGTCTCGTCGCAGGCGATGGAGACCAGGTCCGCGTCGACCTGGTGGAGGTTGACCCCGCCCTCCCGGGCGGCGGCGACGACCTCGGCGGCCCGGCCCCCGGTCCGTACGGTGAGGGTGTCGAAGAAGTCGCCGTGCACGACGTCGGCCCCTGCGGCGCGCAGTCCCTCCGCGAGGACGGCGGCGTACCGGTGGGTGCGCCGGGCGATGTCCCGCAGGCCGTCGGGGCCGTGGTAGACGGCGTACATCCCGGCCATCACGGCGAGGAGCACCTGTGCGGTGCAGATGTTGCTGGTGGCCTTCTCGCGGCGGATGTGCTGCTCACGGGTCTGCAGGGCCAGCCGGTACGCCTTGTTGCCGTCGGCGTCGACGGAGACCCCGACGAGCCGGCCCGGCAGGCTGCGCGCGAACTTCTCGCGTACGGCCATGAACCCGGCGTGCGGCCCGCCGAAGCCCATCGGGACGCCGAACCGCTGCGTCGTGCCGACCGCGATGTCGGCGCCCAGCTCACCGGGCGAGGTGAGCAGCGTCAGCGCCAGCAGATCGGCGGCGACGGTGACGACCGCGCCCAGCTCGTGGGCGCGCTCGATGAGGGGGGCGATGTCCCGGACCCGGCCGGAGGCGCCGGGGTACTGGAGCAGGACGCCGAAGACACCGCGCTCGGCCACATCGGCCGGGATGCCGTCCGCGAGGTCGGCGACGACGACCTCGACACCGGCCGGCTCGGCGCGCGTGCGGATCACCGCGACGGTCTGCGGAAGGGCGTCGGCGTCGACCAGGAAGACACCGTTCTTGACCTTGCCGACCCGGCGCGCGAGGGACATCGCCTCGGCCGCCGCGGTGCCCTCGTCGAGGAGCGAGGCGCCCGAGGTGGGCAGACCGGTCAGATCGGCCACCACGGTCTGGAAGTTCAGCAGCGCCTCCAGACGTCCCTGGGAGATCTCCGGCTGGTAGGGCGTGTACGCCGTGTACCAGGCGGGGTTCTCCATGACGTTGCGCAGGATGACCGGCGGGGTGAACGTGCCGTAGTAGCCGAGCCCGATCATCGGGGCGAGGACCTGGTTGCGGTCGGCGAGCGCGCGCAGTTCGCCGAGGACCTCGGCCTCGGTGCGGGCGTCCGGGAGGTTCAGCGCGTCGGTGGTCCTGATGACCTCGGGGACGGCGGCCGATGTGAGCTCGGCGAGCGATCCGTAACCGACGTGGGCGAGCATCTTGGCCTGGGCCCCCGCGTCGGGCCCGATGTGGCGCTGCTCGAAGGGGGTGCCACGCTCCAGCTGGGAGAGCGGAGTGCGAGGGGAAGTCATGGCGGAGGCCTCCTGGTCGTTACGACCTGCGAGGGGTACCACGGCACGGGTACCCGGACGGCCTCCCCCTCTGTCATCTCAACCTGAGAGTTTCACCGGCCCGCCTTTCGACGTGCCCGCTTTCACCGTCGGTGAGGTAGGGATCCGGACGTGCCCGCCCGACGCCCGCCCTGCTTTCCAGAGTGACCTCGTCCGCGCGGTACGTGTGCCTGAGAGATTCCGGGGAGGAGTTGCTCCTTCGGCGCCCCCGGACGATGTGTCCGAAGGGCTCTCCCGCGCGGGGTCAGCAGCCACTGGCCAGCGTACCAGCGAGCCGCTTCGCACGGTGTTCGAGTGGCCGATACCCCGGATCTGGACTTCTCTGAGGGGAAGACCTTCGCAGGGGGCGGGAGACAGCGTGTTCCGTCGCGATCAGTTGGAGGAACCGTGCAGACCGACATAGATCCGCGCAGCCTGATCGGCCGCAAGGCATTCGACCGCAACGGCCTCAAGATAGGCACGGTCGACGAGGTCTACCTCGACGACGCCACCGGAGTCCCCGAGTGGGCCGCGGTACGCACCGGGCTGTTCAGCCGGGATGCCTTCGTCCCGCTGAAACCGAGCGAGCTGGTCAGCGAGACCCTGCGGGTGCCCTTCGACCGGACCCTGATCAAGGAAGCGCCGGACTTCGGTGTCGGCCGCCACCTCTCACCGGAACAGGAACTCCAGCTCTACCACCACTACGGGCTCGGTATTTCGGCCCCCACACCGCCCCCGCCCGACCGCGACTTCGGCCGGCTCGCGGGCGAGGAGGAACGCGCCTGACCCGCTTCCCCGGACGCGGCGCCCGACCGACCCGGCGCGGCTCCCGACCTCGCGCCGTCTTCCCCGGCCCAGGACCCCGGCCGACCCGTCGCCGCCCCGGACCCCGCGCCATCTTCCCCGGCCCTGAACCCCGGCCCGGGGCGGGGCGCCCCCCGCCCCCCGCCGCCCCCCCGGGGGCCCAGCTGTCCCCGGCTCATCCGGGCCGGAACCCCTTCGACCGGGGGCATTTCCCGAAGCCAGAGCGTCATCGCAGGTCAGAGGGCGGGGCGATTCCGGTTCAAGTCCGGTTCCGGGCACTCCCGCCGGACGCCGGGCGCGGCCGGCGGAAGGTGCCGACGCGGGCACGTCGCCGGGAACCTCGTGCCGTCGAGCAGAGTACGTGTCCGGATTTCCTTGCCCGTGACCGATTGCCGTGGTGCAACCGGCCCGGAAACGCGGGGCGTTGGCCCGGCCCCCCTCCCGGATCCCCGGATCAGAGCTCGGTGGATGCGCCCGGGGCGAGAATCTCCAGCGGGATGCCGGTCAGTCCGTCCTCGCCGAGGAACATGGCGGCCGAACTCTGGCCCAGCTCGCTGAGCATCAGCTCGTGGATCTGGATGCTGCGGCCGGGGCGCACGGCTTGCACGAAGTCGGCGGCCTCGCCGAACTTCGTCCACGGGCCGCTGGTCGGCAGCAGCAGCGTCTCGACGGGGGCCTCGGGCACGGAGTAGGAGTCGCCGGGGTGGAAGACGCGGCCCTCCACCAGGAACCCGACGTTCTGCCCCTGCGGGATCTTCTCGTGGATGAGCGCGTGCTGCTCGCCGTGCACGGTCACCTGGAAGCCCGCGACGTCGATCCGGTCGCCGGCCGACACGGCGACAGCCTGCGCACCCAGCTTCGCCGCCGCCTCGGCGGTGGTGTGGACCGTGAGGCCGGGGCGCCTGGCCAGCTCCGCCCTGAGTGCGGCCTCGTCGAAGTGGTCGAAGTGCTCGTGGGTGACGAGGATCGCGTCGGCGTCGGCGATCAGCTCAGCCGCGTTCGGTGTGAAGGTGCCCGGGTCGATCAGCAGGGTGCGGTCGCCGTCGGTGAGGGTGACACAGGCGTGGGCGTGCTTGGTGAGGCGCATGGGATTCCTCTCTCTGTTCTCTGTACTCAATCTCTGCATCTGATCTCTGCACTGATCTCTGCAACGAAACTGTACAGCCACATTGTATATTTTCCGGATGGACCTTGATGACGAAGACATCGCCGAGGAGCTGCGGCGCTCGATCGGGCGGTTCGTGCGCGCCGTCCGTGCCCGCGCCGACACGGTGCCGCCGATGCAGGCCACGGCGCTGGGGACGCTCGACCGCGAGGGCCCGCAGACCATCGCCGGTCTGGCCGCCGCACACGGGGTGAAGCACCAGAGCATGAGCCGTACGGTCATCGAGCTGGAGGCGCTCGGTCTGGTCAGCCGCTCCCGTAACCAGCGCGACGGGCGCTCCTTCCTCATCGCGATCACTCCGGCGGGCGCCGAGGCCCTCGACGGTGACCGGCGCACCCGCCGTCGCTGGGTGGCGGACACCATCGCGGAGCGGCTGACCGCCGACGAGAGACGCACCCTGCTCGCCGTCCCGGACCTGCTCGACCGTCTCTCGGGCGCTGCCGAGCGGCCGGAACGACCCCGGCCGGGGTCGGTGGGGGCCCATGCCAGGGAAGCCGGTCCGGATCGGCCGTGAGGTGCCCGCGCCGGGGATGACCACGGTCCGGCCCGCATCGAAGGCACCGAAGGCACCGAAAGCACCGAAAGATCCTTCCCAGGCACTACGTCCTTCTCTTTGCTCTCCCATTACTCTGGTCCCGAGGCCACGCACCGTGGCCACTGAGGAGTGAGATGAGGAGCAGCAACCCGGTCTTCTCGCGACGGGGCTTCAGCCGCGACAACGGCTACGCGGGGTTCAACGCGGCGCCGCAGGCCGGGGGCCCAGCGGTAGGGACCAACCCGTACGCGCAGAACCCGTCAGGCCAGAACCCGTACGCCGCCAACCCGTACGTGACCGACCCCGACGGCCCCCAGGCGCCCGCCCGCGCCGGCGCGATGACGATGGACGACGTCGTCACGCGTACGGCCGTCACGCTCGGCACGGTCGTGGTCGGCGCGGCTCTGGCCTGGGTGCTGCTGCCGGTCTCGTCGACCAGTTACGGACTGGCCTTCGGCTCCGCGCTGGTGGCCTTCGTCCTGGCGATGGTGCAGTCCTTCAAGCGGACACCGGCGCCCGCGCTGATCCTCGGTTACGCGTTCTTCGAGGGCATCTTCCTCGGCGTGATCAGCGAGATGTACAACAGCCAGTGGTCGGGTGCGCCCTTCCAGGCGGTGCTGGGCACGATGGCGGTGTCGGCCGCGAGCCTGGTGGCGTACAAGCAGCGCTGGATCCGGGTCACCGCGCGGTACGCCTGGATCGGCATGATCATCGCCATGGCCTTCCTCATGGTGATGGTGGTCAATCTGCTGCTGGTCGCCTTCGGTGTCGCCGGTGACGGCGGACTGCGCGACTTCGGGCCGCTCGGCGCGCTCGTCGGGGTGCTGGCGATCCTGATCGGCTGCTTCTTCCTGACGCTGGACTTCAAGCAGATCGAGGACGGCATCACCTACGGCGCTCCGCGCGAGGAGTCATGGCTCGCGGCCTTCGGGCTGACCATGTCGCTCGTCTGGATCTACCTGGAGATGCTGCGGCTGGTCGCGATCTTCAGCGGTAACGACTAGATCGGTAACGACTGGATCCAGAGCGGCCATCGGCCGACAGTGAGGGGCCCGTCCGGACGTTCTCGTTCCGGGCGGGCCCCTTCGGCTTCACTGGACCGGTGTTCACTGGACCGGCGTTCACTGGATCGGATGAGCGGCTCTGTGGTGCCGGGTGAGTTCCCGGAGGGCTGCTACAGCAGGCGCCGTGCGGCTCGTCTCAGGTCGTACTCGTGGATGATCGCCTTGGCATGGCCGTAGGCGAGGTGGTGTTCGGTCCTGAGCCAGCTGACCTTCTCGTCGAAGCGGACGAGGGTGGGGCCTTCGTCGACGGCGCGCAGCCAGTCGGACACTTCACGGCCCGTGCACTCGGGGATGCGGGAGAGCATGTTGCGATGGGTCTCTTCGGAGAAGACTTGGGACATCGGCGCCTCCGGAGGCATTGCGCTGAGTCGGCCTTGCTGAGTCGGCCTTACTGGTGCCTTCCCTGCACCGTGCCTCAGCATCGGCCCGTTGGCAACAGTCCGGGGCGGGCGCGTAGGGTCGCGGCGTGCTCGATACGACCCCTCTCACCGCCGCCGCCGACCGCTTCGCCGACCGGCTGCGCTCCGCACCGCAGAGCCGGCTCCAGCGGGGTGCCGCCGCCGTCGGGCTCGCGCTGGCCAGGGAACTGTCGTCGCGTGCCCAGCGCCTGGAGTCTCCGGACTCCGCCGTGCGGACCATGCCGGATGCCGGGATGTTCGCGGTGGCCGACCAACTCGCCGTCGCCGCACACGACTTGGCCGAGGAGCTGCGAACGGCCCCGTCCGTCGAGCTGGACGAGGCCGTGAAGTCGGTGGAGTCGGCGGAGGCCGGATCGGGGCTGTGAGGGGCGCGAGCGGTGCGACCCGGGGGGCGTGAGATACGCAAGTCCCGTGCGGGCGCGCCCCGGTGGTGCGTTACAGCGACGCTATGACGCGGTCCGCGAGGATGTAGACGTTCTCCTCGCCGCAGGTGAAGGTCAGCGCGTACGCACCGGAGATGCCGGAACCGCCCAGCAGGACCGGGTTGTCGCCCGCGCGCAGGGCCTCGGAGAGCCGCTCGGCGGTCTCGCGGTGGCCCGGGGTCATGCAGAGCGTGGTGCCGTCCGTGAAGACGTACACATCGAGCGTCCCGAGCGGGCCGGGACGGACGTCGGAGAGCGCGGTGCGGGTCTCGGCCAGCTCTTCGAGGCGGGTCACCATGCGCTCGTGCTCGGTCACCACCGGGGTCTGCACCGGGACGAAGTCGGGGTGCGAGGGGTGCCTGCGGCGGGCCGCGGCCAGTTCGGCGCTGTCCGGCGCGTACTCCTCGGCGCCCGGCTCCTCGTCCGCTTCGGCGCTCTGCTCGACGGCCGACTCCAGCTCAGGACCGAAGCCGGTCTCGAAGGCCGGGTCCATGCCGGTGAAATCGGTCTGGCGCGGCAGGAAGA
The DNA here is from genome assembly GCF_042751845.1 of Streptomyces sp. NPDC059398. Lineage (NCBI taxonomy): Bacteria > Bacillati > Actinomycetota > Actinomycetes > Kitasatosporales > Streptomycetaceae > Streptomyces > Streptomyces sp. NPDC059398. The sequence goes on from NZ_JBHYWP010000114.1 coordinate 24,582, forward strand.
ACGCGGCGTCGTCCCCGAGGCCGGTCAGACCGCCGAGGAGGGACGGGGCGTCCGCCGCGTCGCGGGACTCCTGGGCGGCCCAGAAGGCGCGCGCCTCGGCCAGCTCGCGTTCGCGCTCCTCGGCCAGTGCTTCGGCGACGGCCGCGCGTATCTCGTCCGCCGGGGTCTCCTCGCGGGCTGCCGGTATGGCCGCGCCCCGGGCGTTGCCGCCGGAGGCGCCCGCGAGGTCGTCGCGGAGCGCGGCGATCTGGCGGCGCAGGCCGTGTGCGGCATGCAGGGACGCAGCGCCGACGGCCGTGGCGGCGGCCGTCGTCAGCAGCAGGGCAATCGACAAAGTGCTCACTGACTTACTCCCGGATTCAATCGTTCCCCGACTTCCTACATCAGCTTGTCGTGAGAGCGCGCCCCCCGGCAGTGCATTACGTCATGAATTGGACAGGTCTTTGGGCCCTGGTTTTCCCTCTGAGGCTGCTGTGACCTGCGGGAATCAAGTGACCCCGGGAGATAGGTCACATCCTGGGGGAGATTCGGTCACGACTGGGCGGCGAGAGGCGTGAGTGGCGGTGAGTTGTGACAGTGCCGTCATCAACCATGCCTCTGGGTAGCGGAGTTGCGAGCGCCCCGACCCCTCCGGCAGGAGGGATCGGGGCGCATGGTTCGACGCGGTGTCACTGGTTGACCACGCTGTGTATCGCAGGGGCGGCCTGCGCCGCGCGGCCGGATTCAGCTCTGCGCCAGGGGTCAGCTGAGGCGCTCGATGACCATCGCCATACCCTGACCGCCGCCCACGCACATCGTCTCCAGGCCGAACTGCTTGTCGTGGAACTGGAGGCTGTTGATCAGCGTGCCGGTGATGCGCGCGCCGGTCATGCCGAAGGGGTGGCCGACGGCGATCGCCCCGCCGTTCACATTCACCTTGTCCAGGTCGAGGCCCAGGTCGCGGTAGGACGGGATGACCTGGGCCGCGAACGCCTCGTTCAGTTCGGCCAGGTCGATGTCGCCGATCGTCAGGCCGGCCCGCTTCAGCGCCTGCTTCGACGCCTCGACGGGGCCGTACCCCATGATCTCGGGGGAGAGGCCGGTGACACCGGTCGAGACGATCCGGGCCAGCGGGGTCAGACCCAGCTCGCGCGCCTTGGTGTCGCTCATGATCACCAGAGCCGCCGCGCCGTCGTTGAGGGGGCAGCAGTTGCCCGCGGTGACGCGGCCGTCGGGGCGGAAGACCGGCTTCAGCCCCTGGACGCCTTCGAGCGTCACGCCCGCGCGCGGGCCGTCGTCCGCGGAGACGACAGTGCCGTCGGGGAGCGTTACGGGGGTGATCTCGCGGGCCCAGAAGCCGTTCTTGATCGCTTCCTCGGCGAGGTTCTGCGACCGTACGCCGAACTCGTCCATGTCCTGGCGGGTGATGCCCTTGAGCCCTGCCAGGTTCTCGGCGGTCTGGCCCATCGCGATGTACGCGTCGGGGACCAGGCCGTCCTCGCGGGGGTCGTGCCAGGAGGCGCCCTCGCTCTTGGCGACGGCCTCGGTGCGCGCCTCGGCCTCGGCGAAGAGCGGGTTGTGCGTGTCGGGCAGGCTGTCGGAGTTGCCCTTCACGAAGCGCGAGACCATCTCGACACCGGCCGAGATGAAGACGTCGCCCTCGCCCGCCTTGATGGCGTGCAGTGCCATCCGCGAGGTCTGGAGCGACGACGAGCAGTAGCGGGTGACCGTACAGCCGGGGAGGTGGTCCATCCCCATGGCCACGGCGACGATACGTCCCAGGTTGTTGCCCTGCTCGCCGCCGGGCAGCCCGCAGCCCAGCATCAGATCGTCGATGTCCCGGGGATCCAGCTCGGGGACCTTGGCGAGCGCGGCCTGGATGATGGTGGCGGTGAGGTCGTCGGCGCGCAGGTCCTTCAGCGATCCCTTGAAAGCGCGGCCGATGGGGGAGCGGGCGGTTGAGACGATCACGGCTTCGGGCATCACGGCTCCATGGGGCTGAGGCGGGGACAGCGGGCTGATCGGGCGGCGGTGCTGATCGGGCGGTGGTGCGGGTCGGGCGGTGGTGCGGGTCGGGCGGTGGTGCGGGTCGGGCGGTGGTGCGGGTCGGGCGGTGGTGCGGGTCGGGCGGTGGTGCGGGTCGGGCGGTG
>NZ_JBHYWP010000115.1:0-2601 GCF_042751845.1 Streptomyces sp. NPDC059398
GGCCGTACGGGGGGTGGCCGCAAGGAGGGGGAGGGGCGGTACGGGGTGCGTCGGGCGCCCCGGAGCGCGGCCCGAACCCCCCGCGCACCCGGCCCGCCCCCCCCCCCCGCCCCCACGTCCCCCCCCCCCCCGCCCGCCCGCCACCCCGCCCGGGGGCGGCCACCCCCCCCCCCGGGGGGCCCCCCACCCCCCCCCGGGGGTGGGGGCCAACGCCACTTGGGGACAATTCGTCCGGGGCCCGGTCAGTAGCTGATACAGGCCGAATGCCACTCCGTGTAGAAGTCCCACACCTCGGGGGAGCACTCCGGCGGGCCGTACTGCGACGCCTTGGAACCGACGTGCGGCAGATGCGCGTACGCCCCGACACCCGGACGGTTCACATGGAGCATCCCGGCCTCGAACCGGTCGATCGCCTCGAACGCACGGGACTGCGATGCGGTGAAGACGGTGCCGGACATCCCGTACTTCACCGAGTTCGCCACCGACATCGCCTCGTCGAAGCCGTCCGCGTCGATCACGGCGAGCACCGGCCCGAACACCTCCTCCTGGGCCAGCGAACTGTCCGCCGGCACATCGCGGATGACGGTCGGCTGGACATAGCAGCCATCGGGCAGATCCGCCCGCTGCTCCCGCTCGCCCCCGCACAGCACCTTGCCGCCGTCGTGCCGCGCCCCGGCGACGGCCGCCAGGGCCGCGTCCATCCGTACGGTGTTGACGACCGGGCAGACCCGGGACGCGGGGTCGTCCCCCGGTCCGACCCGCAGACCGGCGACGCGCTCCACCAGCCGGTCCAGGAACTCCTCCCGTACCCGGACGTCCACCACGGCCCGGCTGGTGGCCGAACACCGCTGGCCCGCCTGGCCGAAGGCACCGTTCACCACGGCGTCGACGGCCTTGCCGATGTCGGCGTCGTCGCACACGATCAGGGCGTTCTTGCCGCCGAGTTCGAGCTGGGTACGGAGCAGCCGGTGGGCTCCGCCGCTGTGGATGGCGGTGCCGACCGGCAGCGAGCCGGTGAAACTGATCCCCGCCACTGCCGGGTTGGCGACCAGGGCCTCGCCCGCCGCCGCATCGCCCTGTACCAGATTGAGCACCCCGTCCGGGACCCCCGCCTGCTGGAAGATCTCCACGAGGAGCGCCGAGGTGAGCGGGGTCAGCGGGGACGGCTTGAGCACCGCCGTGCACCCCGACAGGAGCGCGGGCGCCACCTTCCACACCGGGATCGCCAGCGGGAAGTTCCACGGGGACACCAGACCGACCACCCCGATGGGTTTGCGGAAGGTGTACGCGAAGGTGCGCTCCTCCTCGGCGGGCGCGGTGACCCCGCCGAGGAGCCGTGCCTGACCTGCGGTGAAGTCGATGACGGCCCGCGCCCTTGCCACTTCGCCGCGGGCCTCTTCGAGCAGCTTGCCCTGCTCCCGGGTGATGGCCGACGCCACCTCATCGGCCCGCTCACCGAGGATGCGGCTCGCCGCCGTGAGATGTGCGGCGCGGGCGAGCGGACCCTGCGCCCGCCACCCGGGCAGCGCGGTGGCCGCCGCGTCCACCGCGTGGTCCACGTCGACGCCGCCGGACTCGGTGAACTCGCCGATGACATCGGAGAGATCGGCGGGATCGATGTTCTCCCGCAGCTGCCCCGACTCCGCCGGGAGCCACTGCCCGTTGATGAAGTTGAGCCGAAGGTGACCCGGAACCTGATTCCACTGCGCAACGCGTGTCATGCCCTCCCCTTCGCTGGACCTGCCGGCGCCGCCGCCGGTCCTGGCCAGGCTCGCTCAGGGGACGGGCCGTCACAATGCGCGATTGGCGAATACGCGTGATAGCCGCCGCCTATCGGGGACCGGTTGCCACCCGCGCCGCCACGACAGCTGGGCTCTTCCGTGTCCGCGACGCGGAAGGCGGCGGCCAGATCACCCGGAGACGACCGGCCGCCTTCCCTGCTCCACCGTCCGCGCGAGGATGCCGAGCGTCGCGCGCAGCCCGGCCTCGGGGATGACCGGGAAGATGCCCTTCTCGCGGTAGCGCTCCTCGATCCCGCTCCAGTCGTAGTACGAGGTGACGAGCGTCCCCGTGGCGCTCGGGCTGAGCCGGTAGCCGTACAGGTGCCTGATCGGCGGCTGGATCGTCCCGGAGATGGTCCACTCGATCAGAGCGTCCTGCTCGAACCGGGTGATGATGACCGTGACGTCGTACTTGCCCATCGGGAGGTCGTTGAGCGCCTCCCGGTCCATGTGCACGACGAAGGTGTCGCCCGCCTTCCGTACGGGCTCGCCCTCCGCGGACTGGAGCATTCCCGAGCTGTCGATGGCCACCTGGCCCCGCGGGTCGCACAGCAGCGCGAACACCGCCGCCGGGGGTGCGGCGATCTCCCGCTGGACTTCGAAACGTTCTGTTGTCATGCCCGCCACGGTACGGCGCCGCTGCCCGGCGCGGGCGTGGAGGGACAAGGTGCTGCTTCCCGGCGGCGGTGGCGGACGCGATGTCCGGTATGGCCATCCAGGTGGGGCCCGGCCCCCCCGCCCGGCCGGGGGGGGCAGTGCCCCCCCCCCCGCGACGCCGACCAGCTCCGCGCCCAGCTCCGGGAGGCGGTCGACGTGGACG
>NZ_JBHYWP010000115.1:2611-15650 GCF_042751845.1 Streptomyces sp. NPDC059398
TGCGGGGGCCCCGGGCCCGGGGGGGCGGGGGGGGGCCCCGCGGCCCGGGGCGGCCGGGGGGGGGGGGCGCACCGTCGTTCCCGGGCCGTCAGAGCAGTACGGGCTTCAGGTCCGGGCCGCCCTCGTTCTCGTACGCGTCCTCGTCGAAGGGGTACAGCGGGCGCTCCACCCGGTGGTGGCCGAGCCGGACCAGGTCCTGGTCGACGCCACCGGGGGTGAGGGCGAGCAGCCAGTCCGCCGCCATGTCGTGCAGTTCGGGCTCCAGGTAGCCGATCTTCACGACGACCAGGTCGAAGGTGCGCGGGTCGATCCCCAGACCGCCCTGCGCGGGTCCGGTGAAGTCGGCGACCGTGTGGAACGGCTTGCGCTGCCCGGTGACGACGACCGTGAGGCCGCCGACGGTGATCGCCGCCAGGTCGCAGCCTCGGTCGTACGCACCGCCCTCGGCCCGGTCCGCCTTGTCGGCCGCGCGCTGCAGGCCGGTCACCGTGCCGGTGATCTCGTACGGCCCGCCCTGGCTGGTGTCGACCTTGCCGCCGACGCCGAGGGTGACGGTGGCGCCGATCCCTGCCTCGAAGCAGGCGCGGACCGCGGCCGGGTCGGTGATGCCGGGGTGGACGGCGGTCACCCGGCCCGAGGCGATCTCCTCGTTCTCCAGGAGCTTGCCGAGCATGTACGCCAGGTCGCCCGCGCCGCCTGCCGTCGGGTTGTCCCCGGAGTCGCTGATCAGGAACGGCCGGCGGTCGGACGCCACCGCGGCGGCGATGCACTCCTCGGCGGTGCCGGTCGGGCCGACGAACTCGAAGTCGCGGCGCACGTCCCAGTACTGACGGGCCAGTGACTCTGCCTCGGCCGCGGCGAGCTCCGCGTCGTCACCGGTGACCACGATGGCGGCCTTGCAGCGGGGCTCGTCGGCCCAGGCGTACCCCACCCAGATCGCCGCGTCCACGATGCCGGGCTTCGCCTCGATACCGGCGAGACGCCCGTACAGCCCCTTGGCGGGTTCAAGACGGGTGCTGGTCTTCTCGCCGGGCAGCAGGACGGGCACCTGTACCCAGGCGCGGTGCGGGCGGCGGTCGGCCGCGGGCAGCAGCAGTCGCTCGACGAGTTTGCGGGCGGCGCGCTCCCGGGTGTCCCAGGCGTCCTCGTGCGGGGCGAGCCGGTGGGCGGTGAGCAGCTCGATGGGCTCGGCGAAGCGGCGCGATACGTTTCCGTGCAGGTCCATCGCCGCGGACATCATCGGCCGTCCCGACGCCGGGTCCTCCGGGGTGCCCACGGCGTTCAGCGCGGCGCGCACGGCCTCGGTGAGGTCTCCCTCCGCGTCGGTGAGGCCGATGACGCTCATCGCGCCGTGCAGGTCGTAGACCATGCCGTCGAGGGGGCCGGCCGACCGGATCCGGGTGACCAGTTCGTCCTTGAGCAGCAGATACGACGCGGCCTCGACGGGACCGCCGGGCAGCGCGGTGGCGTGCAGCAGCGGGACCCACTCGACGAGCGCGTCGAGGTCCGAGCCCGGCTGCGTCCAGGTGTAGCGGTCGAGGAGTTCCTGACCGCGGGTCTGGCGGAAGTCGTCGGCGGTGGAGCGGTGCGGGCAGAAGGTGGACGACTCGATGCCGATGCCGCCGATGGCGATGCGCAGACGGCGGGCGGGGGTGGCGGTGGTCATGTGGCGCTGCTCTCCGGGTTGCGGGTGGGGTGGTGGGAGGGGGACCGGCCGGGCGGCGGGCGGGGCGCGGCCGGGGGCACGGTCAGACCGCCTCGGCGTGCGGCACGGCGTCGCGCAGGGCGGTGATCCCCGCGCCCAGCAGGCCCGCGTCGCGGCTCGAGACGGTGGTGGTGATTTCGAGGCCGGCCGTGGCCATGGGCAGACAGCGCTCGTACAGGACCCCCCGGACGGCTGCCACCAGGGGCTCCGCCGACGCCAGTGCGCCGCCGAGTACCACAGCCTGCGGGTTGAAGAAGTTGACGACGACGCTCAGGACGGTCCCGATGTGCCGGCCCGCCGCCCGGACCAGGGTGGTCGCCTTCGGGTCCCCGTCGGTGACCAGCCGCAGCAGCTCCGCCGTGCCGGCCACCGGGGTGCCCCCGGCGGCGAGCTCGCGCAGTACGGCCGCGCCGCTGGCGACCGTCTCCAGGCAGCCGATGTTCCCGCAGCTGCACGGCCGGTCCTCCGCCGCGTCGACCCGGACATGGCTGATGTCGCCCGCGCAGCCGTTGGCCCCGCGGTGCGGGCGGCCCGCCGAGATCACTCCGCAGCCGATGCCGCGGCCCGCCTTGACGACCACGAGGTGCTGGAGGTCGGGGCGGGCCGACTGGTGCTCGCCCACGGCCATCAGCGTCGCGTCGTTGTCCACGACGACAGGCAGTCCGAGCCGGTCGGCGAGGACGTCACGGAGCGGGAAGTTGTGCCAGCCGGGCATCCGGGAGGGGGTGAGCACCCGGCCGGCCGGGACGTCGACCGGGCCGGGGAAGGCGATGCCGACGCTCCGTACGGTCCGGCCCGCCGCGCGCTGGCGGTCGGCGAGCGCGGTCAGCTGCTCCACCAGCCAGTCGGCGGCCTGGTCGGGACCGTCGGTGAGGTCATGGCTGTGGTCGGCGGCGTCGCGAATGGTGCCGTCCGCCGATACCGCGGCCAGTCTGCCGTGGTGCGAGCCGAGGTCGGCGGTCAGGGCCACACCGCCCTGCTGCGGGATGCGCAGCAGCCTGGGGCGCCGGCCGCCGCGGGACGCGCCCTCACCCGACTCGGTGAGGAGCCCGGCCGCCACCAGCTCCTGCACGCGGAGCGAGACGGTGGATGCGGCGAGCCCCAACTCCCTGACCAGATCGGCCCGTGAGGAGGCGGCGCCGGACGTGACCATGCGCAGAATCTGCTGGTTCGATGCGCTGTCCGTCATGGGGCTCCCCGATTTTTCTGGCTGATTGAAGCTACTTCTGGGCCGAGTTGCTTCTCAGTTGCTTCGGACTTGTTTCGGTCTTACTTCGGATTTTCAAAGCAAGTCCATGCTGTCTCGATGAAAGTTAGCGATCCCGGAGCACCTTTCGCCAGGGGTGGCGGGAAAGTTTCGGTGAATTGGCATCGCAATATGGGACATAAGGGATCAAAAACCTAAGCAAGGCTGCCCTAAGTCGTATATCTACCCTTGACTTAGTTTCGAAGGCCGTCCTAACTTTCAGACATTCTCCAGCCGATGTTCACATCGGCTCGCCTGCTGGAACCCGATGGAGGCCCACCCATGCGCCCAAGGCGCTCATCCGCGCGGCGTCGCGCGCTCGCCGCAGCGGTCACCGGGGCGGCGCTCGTCGTGGCCCTCACGGCCTGCTCGCAGGACGGCGGCAAGATCGACATGGGGCCCACCGGCGGTACACCCGTCAAGGGCGGCACCGCCACGATGGCCCTGCCGCCCGCCGCGACCCCCAACTGGATCTTCCCCATCGGGGCCCCGGGATACGGCGCCACGTACAACTTCGCCATCCAGTCGCTGCTCTTCATGCCGGTCTACGACGCGGTGAAGAAGGACGGCGCGCTCACCACCACCGGCCCCAACACCCTGGGCACGAAGCCCGTCTACAGCGACGGCAACAGGACTGTCACCGTGCCGCTCCGCAAGGACATCACCTGGTCCGACGGCAAGCCGGTGACAGCGCGCGACATCGAGTTCTGGTTCAACCTCGTCAAGGCCAACAAGGCCGAGTGGGGCAGCTACTCGGTCGGCACCATGCCGGACAACGTCAAGAGCTTCGAGACCGTCGACGCCCACACGGTCCGGCTGCACCTCAACCGCTCGTACAACCCCGACTGGTTCACCGCCAACCAGCTCACCCTGATGCGCGCCATTCCACAGGCCGCCTGGGACGCGGAGAAGGACGGCGGCCCCATCGGCGACTGGGACCGCAAGACCGCCGGAGCCAAGGCGGTCTTCGCCCGGCTGACCACCCACTCCAAGAGCCTCGGCGCCTACTCCAGGGACCCGCTCTGGAAGACCGTCAACGGGCCCTGGAAGATAGCCGAATGGCAGAACACCGGCCAGGTCACCCTCGTACGCAACCCGAAGTACACCGGTAACAACAAGGCGCATCTGGACAAGGTCGTCCTCAAGCCCTTCACCACCGCCGACTCCGAGTTCAACGTGCTGCGCTCCGGCGGCGTCGACTACGGCTACATACCCCCGTCGGTGCTCGCCCAGAAGAAGAAGTTCGAGAGCCGCGGCTACCGCGTCGACCCGTGGGAGGGCTGGGCGGCCACCTACATCGTCTACAACTTCAACTCCTCACACGGCGGGGCGGCCATGCGCCAGCTCTACATCCGCCAGGCGATGCAGCACCTCGTCGACCAGAAGTCGATGAGCAAGGTCATCTGGCAGGGCAGCGCCGACCCCACGCTCGGCCCGGTCCCGGTCACCCCGAAGACGCAGTACACCACCCCGGAGATGCAGAAGAACCAGTACCCGTACTCGGTGAAGGCGGCCCGTACGCTCCTCACCGACCACGGGTGGGCCGTCCGCGACGGCCAGGCCCGCTGCACCCGCCCCGGCACCGGCGCCGACCAGTGCGGAGCCGGCATCGCGAAGAACGCCCCGCTCAACCTGACGCTGCTCTCGCAGTCGGGCTCCACCGAGTCCACCAACATGATGCAGGAGCTGAAGTCCTCGCTGAGCAAGGCCGGCATCGACCTCAAGGTCCGCCAGCAGCCGCTCAACTCGGTACTCGGCAACTCCGTACCCTGCAAGGCGGGACAGCCGGGCTGCGACTGGGACATGTCGTTCTTCGGCACGGCAGGCAGCTGGTACTACCCGCTCAACCCCAGCGGCGAACAGCTCTTCTCGACCGGCGCATCAGCCAACTTCGGCAACTACTCGGACCCGAAGGCCGACAAGCTGATCCGCGCCGTCCAGTACTCCAGCGACCCGAACGCCGTTCACGCGTACGGCATGTACCTCTCCCAGCAGCTCCCCGTGATGTGGATGCCGAACCCCGCCTACCAGGTGTCGGTGATCCGCAACGACCTCCGGGGTGTCGACCAGAACCCGACCGTGACCCTCGCCCCGCAGGACTGGTACTACGTCAAGAAGGGGGCCGACCAGTGACCGGCTTTCTCCTCAAGCGCCTCCTCCAGGCGGTGGTCGTTCTCTTCCTGGTGTCGGTCATCGTCTTCGTCCTTCTGCACATGCTCCCCGGCGGACCGGCCCGCGCCATCCTCGGACCCAAGGGCACACCGCAGCAGATCGAGCACTTCAACCACGCCCAGGGGTACGACCGTTCGCTGCCCTTCCAGTACTTCGAGTACCTGAAGCGGCTGCTCACCGGTGACCTGGGAGTGTCGTACAAGCTCAACCAGCCCGTCTCCGACCTGCTCATGCAGCGGCTCCCCAAGACCCTGCTGCTGACGGCGCTCTCCACGGTCCTCGCGGTGATCATCGCGATCCCGCTCGGACTGCTCCAGGCCGTCCGCCGCGGGAAGATCACCGACTACCTGCTGACCGGGGCCGCCTTCCTCGCCTACGCGACGCCGGTCTTCTTCCTCGGACTGATCCTGATCATCGTCTTCTGCCAGACGATCCCGGTCTTCCCCTCGGAGGCACCGCAGGGCGAGTCCCTGGCCAGTATCTTCAGCGGCTTCTCCGGCATGGTGCTGCCCATCGTCACCATGGCGCTCGGCGTCATCGCGATGTTCAGCCGCTACATGCGCTCCGCCACGCTCGACAACCTCACCGAGGAGTACGTCCGTACGGCGATGGCCAAGGGCCAGTCCAGCCGCCGGATCCTCGCCAAGCACGTGATGCGCAACGCGCTCATCCCGCTCGCCACCCTCCTCGGCCTCTATCTGCCGACCCTGTTCAGCGGCGCGCTGGTCGTCGAGGCGATGTTCAACTACCCCGGTATGGGCCTGCTCTTCTGGAACGCCGCACAGGGCTCCGACTTCCCCGTACTGCTCGGAGTGACGCTGGTCGTGGGCGTCGCCACCGTGGTCGGATCGCTGCTCACCGACATCGTCTACGCCGTCCTCGACCCCCGGATCCGGAGCGTCTCATGAGCACCGCAGTCATAGCCCCCGGGCACGAGGACGCCGACCTCGCCACGCCTTCGCTGGCCCGCCGTACGCTGCAGGTCTTCACCGGCAACAAGCTCGCCCTCACCGGCGTGATCGTGCTCGTGCTGCTCTTCGCGTTCTGCTACATCGGCCCGCTGGTCCACTCCACCGACCAGGTCCACACCGACCTGGCACAGGCCAACCTGGCACCCGGCAGCCCCGGACACATCCTGGGCACCACCGACCTCGGCTACGACCTGCTCGGCCGGCTGATGCTGGCCGGCCAGTCCTCGCTGGAGGTCGGCCTCGCCGCCGGGCTGCTCGCCACTCTCTTCGGCACGCTCTGGGGCGCGGTCTCCGGGTACTTCGGCGGCTGGACCGACGCCGTGATGATGCGTGTCACGGACGCCGCGCTCGCCATCCCGGCGATGTTCCTGCTGGTGGTGGTCGCCGCGATCATCACGCCCAGCAAGAGCGTGCTCATCGTGATCATCGCGGCGGTGGCCTGGCTCTCCCCGGCCCGTCTGGTCCGCGGTGAGGCGCTCTCGCTGCGCGACCGCGAGTACGTCCAGGCGATGCGGATGATGGGCGGCGGCGGAGCCCGCGCCGTGTTCCGGCACATCGTGCCCAACGCCATCGGCACTGTCATCGTCAACTGCACTTTCCAGATCGCCGACGCCATCCTCTACGTCAGCTATCTGGCGTTCCTCGGCCTCAGCATCCCGCCGCCCGCCACCGACTGGGGGTCGATGCTCTCCTCGGGCATCACCTACACCCAGAACGGCTACTGGTGGCTGATCTTCCCGCCGGGCATCGCCATCGTGCTCGTCGTCGGCGCGTTCAACTTCGTGGGCGACGGCCTCCGGGACGCCTTCGAAGTACGGCTCCAGAAGAAGTAGCCACACCCCCGCCTGCTTTCCTGCCTGCACTGCCCGGAGGACACTCCCATGACCGAGCCGCTGCTGCGGATCGACGATCTGCATGTCGACATAGCGTCCCGCAACCGCACCGTCCACGCCCTCGACGGCGTCAGCCTGGATCTCGCCCCCGGCGAGGCCCTCGGCGTGGTCGGCGAGTCCGGCTGCGGCAAGACGATGACCGCGCTCAGCGTCCTCGGGCTGCTCCCGCCCGGCGGCGCCGTCTCATCGGGGCGGGTCCTCTTCGACGGACACGACCTCGCGTCGGCCGGTGAACCCGTGCTGCGCGACGTCCGGGGCAACACCATCGGGATGGTCTTCCAGGACCCGCTGACCTCCCTCAACCCCACCATGACCATCGGCGCGCAGGTCGCGGAACCCCTGCTGCTGCACCGGGACATCAGCAAGCAGGAGGCCTGGGCACGGGCCGAGGAGATGCTCGGTCTGGTCGGTATGCCCCAGCCGTCCGAGCGGATGAAGAACTACCCGCACCAGCTCTCCGGCGGTATGCGCCAGCGCGTCGCCATCGCCATGGCACTCGTCTGCGAACCCAAGCTCCTCATCGCCGACGAGCCGACCACGGCGCTCGACGTCACCACCCAGCACCAGATCCTGGAACTCATCGACGGGCTGCGCTCCCGCCTCGGCATGGCGATGATCCTGGTCACCCACGACCTCGGCGTCATCGCCAACCGGGTCGACCGGGTCGCCGTGATGTACGCGGGCAAGGTCGCCGAGACCTCCGGCGTACGGGACCTGTTCGCCCGCCCCAGGCACCGCTACACCCAGGCGCTCTTCGCCGCGCTCCCCGAGAAGGCCGTCGAGGGCGAGACCGAACTGCGCACCATCCCCGGGCTGCCGCCGAACCTCGCCACCGCCCAGCAGGGCTGCCGGTTCGCCGCGCGCTGCGCCTTCGCCACCGACGTCTGCCGCGCCGATGAGCCGCAGCTGACCGGGGACGACCACAGGTTCGCCTGCTTCCACCCCGTACCGGAGGAGGGTGAGCCGGGCCTCGTGGAGGCCCGCCCCGCCGGACAGGAGACCGCATCGGTCGTCCCGGACGGCGCCACCCTCCTCGAAGTCGTGGACCTGCGCAAGGACTTCCCGCTCACCGGCGGCCCGTTCTCCCGCAAGCGCGGCACGGTCAGCGCCGTCGGCGGGGTCTCGCTGACGGTCCGCAAGGGCGAGACCTTCGGCATGGTCGGTGAGTCCGGCTGCGGCAAGACCACCATCGGCCGCATGATCGCCGGTCTTGAGGACCCCACGGCGGGGTCGATCGTCTTCGAGGGCCAGGACCTGGCCACCATGGACCGGGGCCAGCGCCGCGCCCACCGCCGCCGGATCCAGCTGATGTTCCAGGACTCCGCCGCCGCCATGGACCCGCGGATGCGGATCGGCACCATCCTGCGCGAACCGCTCGTCATCCAGGGCGTCGGGGACCGGGCCGAACAGGACCGGATCGTCGCCGGGCTCCTCGACGCGGTCGGGCTGCCGCGCGGCGCCGTCGACCGCTACCCGCACGAGTTCTCCGGCGGCCAGCGCCAGCGGCTCGGCCTGGCCCGCGCGCTGACGCTCTCTCCCGACCTGATCGTCGCGGATGAACCGGTCTCCGCGCTCGACGTCTCCGTCCAGGCCCAGATCCTCAACCTGATGCGCGAACTCCAGCGCGACCGCGAGCTGACGTACCTCTTCATCTCGCACGATCTCGCCGTGGTCCGCTACCTGGCCGACACGGTCGGCGTGATGTACCTCGGCAAGCTGGTCGAGTCGGGCCCGGCCGAACAGGTGTACGCGAACCCCCTCCACCCGTACACCCGCGGCCTCCTCGACACGGTCAACGTCCCGGACCCCGAGACCGCCGGATCCGGGCGCGCGCCGCTCGGCGGCGAGACGCCGTCCGCAGCGAACCCGCCGTCGGGCTGCCGGTTCCGCACCCGCTGCCCGATCGCCAAGGACATCTGCGCCGAGACGGAACCGGCAGCCAGCACCCCGGACGGCGCCGACCACCAGGTGGCCTGCCACTTCCCGCTGGTGCGGGCGGCGGCCTGACCGGGCCGGAGCACCGCGCGGGGCGGCGCCGTTACGCGACCGCCTCGCGCAGCGCCCTCCGGCAGAGCGCGTCGGCTCGCCGGGTGGACTCCGGCAGCCGGTAGTCGGGGGAGAGCCGCAGGGTCTGGGCGCAGGCGTTGTCGAGGGAGACCCGGTGCCCCACGGAGACGAAGACCGGCTTGATCCCGTCCTGGGTGCGCAGCGCCCGGCCCACCTCCGCGCCGTCGTCGGCGAGCAGCGGCGTCTGCGCACCGCGCCGGGCGCCCGGCTGCTCGTACGAGAAGGTGAAGGGATTCTTCGCCACCCCGATCACCGGCAGCCCCGTCAGCACCCCGAGATGGCTGGCGAGGCCGAACCGCCGTGGATGCGCGAGCCCGTACCCGTCGCATACGACAAGACCGGGACCGGCGGTGAGCGCTTCGAGGGCTGCCAGGACGGTCGGGATCTCGCGGAACGCGAGCAGCCCCGGCACATACGGGAAGGTCACCCGGCCCACCGCCGTGGCCTCGTCGACCACGGCCAGCGTCACGGCGTCCAGCACCACGGCGGCGGCCGCGACCACGTCCCGCTCGTCGTCGTACGCCACATCGACACCTGTGATCAGCCCGGTTCCCGGGGCGGGGCCCGGCTCGTCCAGCACCACCCGGGCGCGGAGTTCGTCCTGGACCTCGCGGGCTGCCGTCTCGTCGGCCGGTGTCTCCATGGGCCTCACCCTACGAGGGCCGCCCCGGGCCGTCCGAAGCCCGCTGTGACCTGCGACGTCACCCGAATGGAGCAACCCCGGTGCGAGCGGTCCGTACCGGGCGAGGAGAGTGGATACGTACGCCCGCCGCCGGGACCGCCGCCACGGCCCCGTGGGCGGTCGGCACAGCTGATCCGCTGCCACAGATCTGGAGATCTCCGATGACCTGCATCAACCGGCACGACCTCGGACTGCTCGCCCTGCGGGCCGGCACCGGGGCGGTGCTCGTCGCCCATGGTTCGCAGAAGCTGTTCGGCTGGTTCGGCGGCGGCGGGCTCGCGGGTACCGCGGCGGGGATGGAGCACATGGGATTCCTGCCCGGGCACCGGAACGCGGTCGCCGCGGGCCTCGGCGAGGCGGGCGGCGGGGCGATGCTCGCGCTCGGCCTGGGTACGCCCGTGGCCGGCGCCGCCGTGGCGGGCACCATGGCAGGAGCGGTCGCCGTGCACGCGCCCGCCGGTTTCTTCGCCCAGTCCGGCGGATACGAGTACCCGGCGTTCCTGGGCTTCACCGCCGCCGCCATCGGCGTCGCGGGAGCGGGGCGCTACTCCCTCGACCACGCCACAGGACGCCGCTTCGACCGGCCCTGGATGCTGGCCCTGGCCTTCGCCGGAAGCGCCCTGGCGAGCGCCGCTGTGGTCAGCAAGCGGAACAAGGCACAGGCCGCCAGGGCGAAGGCCGAGGCGGACGAGGTGCCGGGCGCCGGGGCGTAACGGCCGCGCGATCCGGGCGGGGCGGCAGCTGGGGGAGGGGCGGCCGTCGCGCCCCGGTCGGCGCGACCGGCGGGGAGACGCGGCCCCTACGCGCCCGCCCCGGGGCCCGAAAGGGTGCGGATGCCCGCGAGGATGCACTGCACCCCGAAGGCGAAGTTCGGGTCACGGATCTGCGCAGCGGTCATGGTCGCGGGCGACGGCGAGAGGAGCCCTACCGGCGGACGTGCACGTCGGAGAGGTGGTCATGGCCGCGCACCATCGACTGCAGGAGGCGGAGCTGGGGTGACGGCACGTCAATTCCCTCTCAGGGCAGCCGGACTCGCATCACCTTGCCGTCTTCTGGCCCTTCCCACCGGAGACAGGCACTCGCGGTGGACAGCCCTCAGGTCCGCAACAGATCGGCGAGGACCGTGGCCTGGCTGATGTCCGCGCGTTTGGTCGCCGTCAGAAGCGTCAGCTTCCGCTTCCTCGCGAGGTCACGCAGATGGGTCAGGGCTTCGGCGCGTCCGGTGTCCTCCAGCTCGCTCCGGTAGCGGCGGCCGAACTCCTCGAACCGCTCGGGGTCGTGGCCGTACCACTTGCGCAGGTCGGTGGAGGGGGCCACGGCCTTGCACCACTCGTCCAGGTCCGCCTTCTCCTTGGAGAGGCCCCGCGGCCAGATGCCGTCGACCAGGACCCGTGCGCCGTCCCCTGACGACGGGTCCTCGTACACCCGTCGTACCTCCACCTTCGGTCGTGCCGCCATGGGCGCCGCCTCCTGACGATCTCCCGGGGCATCCCCTAAGGGCTGTCCCGCAATCCCTGGCGGGCGCACGACGACAGCTACGGCACCTCGCCGCGTTGTCGGAACGCCCGAATACATCCAGTATGCGGACGCCCCTCCGCCTTGCGATGCACCGCATCTGACGCCGCGCGCCGATCCACCAGGGGTTACGGGACAGCCCTTAGTCCGGCTGCCCGCCTTCGCCGTACCGCTTCTCGAATTTGGCGACCTGGCCCTCGGAGTCGACCACCCGCGCCTTCCCTGTGTAGAACGGGTGGCTCTCCGCGGAGATCTCCACATCGATCACCGGGTACGTCTGCCCGTCGTCCCAGGCGATGGTCTGGTCGCTCCCCGCCGTGGACCTGGTGAGAAACGCGTATCCGGCGGAGCGGTCGCGGAAGACGACCGGCCCGTACGAGGGGTGCTTGTCCTCTTTCATCTACTGCTCCTTGCCGATGGTTCACGGTTCACGTGTGCACGCGGGCGGGTGCCGAGAGCGCGCGGGGCCCGGCAGCGGCCTCAGGTTCGGTGCGGGTGGACCTCCAGCGGAGCCGCATGCGCCTGATGGCCTCCCGACGCCAGCATGCGCACCTCGCCGCCCCGGCTGATCTCCGCGCGTACGATGCCCGTCCCGTCGGCGTAGACCGGGGAGCCGCCCGCGCCCGTCATCGTGGTGCGCCGGACGAGGACGGTGTCGCTTCCTTCGCCGGGTGTGCTGAACACGAGCTCATAGCTTTCCGGAAATTCAGAAGTGTTCATGGTTGGCTCACGCTTCCCGGTTGAGCTGCGCCTTTGCGAGTACGCCCCCGTACGTGCACCGGCACGCCGACCGGAACCCCGTACCCACCACCATGCAGGGTTCCGCCTCCCCGCGCATGCTGAGCTGCACGGGGAGTGCGGGATCGCTCTTCTCCCGTACGGTCTGTGAAGTGTGTGACCACCTGGGATGCGGGGCGAACCGGTACCTGGTTCGCTGAGGGGGAGCCCTTCCAGATCTCCCTTCCAGGACTCCCTTCGAGACACCAGGAGCTGTGATGAGCGGTGCGGACGAGAGCGGCGGCCGGGTCCGGCAGATGCGCGCCAAGGCGAAGGACCTGAAGGAAGCGGCCGAGCGCAGCACTGACCCCGAGGAGCGGCGCCGGCTCAACGAGAAGGCCAGCAGGCTGGACCGGCAGAGCGAGCAGGAGAGCAGCATGGCGGCCGGGGACATCTACCCGTCCGAGTGACCCCGGTACGGCAGGGCGAACCGGGGCACCCGGCGTGTTATCCCACGAGCGCCAACGCCTCTATCTCCAGCACCAGTTCGGGCCGGAACAATGCCACGACCTGGACCGCGGTGCAGGCGGGCTGACGCGTGGCGTCGATGTACTCGTCGCGTACGGAGCGGACAGCGGAGAGATGGGCGACATCGGTGACGTAGAAGGTGAACTTGATGACGTCGTCGAACGTCGCGCCCGCGGCCGTCAGACAGCGGCGCAGGTTCTCGAACACCTGCCGTGCCTGCGCGGCGGGGTCGTCCGCCCCGACGACCTCGCCCCGGCTGTCGAGCGCCACCTGCCCGGAGAGTGCGACCAGCCTGCCGGAGCCGGTCACCACATGGGTGTAGCCCTTACCCGGCGCGACGCCTTCCGGAGCGGCTATGTGGGTGAGATGTGATTCGTTCATGCCTGGAATCCTCACCGGAATAGGCCGACCCCACCAGCGCTTATCCCGCAGTGGGGGGGGGGGGGGGCGGGGGGGGGGGGCCCCCCCCGGGGCGGCAGACGCGCGCGGGCGGCGCGGGGGCGCGCGGTGTCGGGGAGCGGTGTCGAGTCGGGGAGGGGGTGA
>NZ_JBHYWP010000115.1:15660-24711 GCF_042751845.1 Streptomyces sp. NPDC059398
GTTGTTTTTTCTTGGCGGGTACCCCACCCGCTACCGGCCCCCCCCCCCCCGCACACCCCCCCGGGTCGGCCGGGGGGCCCCCGCCGGCCCCCCCCCCGGTCGGGTCACCAGGGAACGGGCTCGCCGTCGCGGTCCAGGTAGGCAAGGCCCTTGGTGCCGAGGCGTGAGAGCAGTACGTCCACGAGGAGCGGGATGCTCTCCCGCACCGTGTACGGGGCGTCGGCGCCGCCGAGTTCGGTGCTGATCCAGCCCGGGGCCAGGAGCAGCAGGGCGCGGTCGTTGTCGGCCTGGCGGTTGGCGTAGCTGCGCATGAACATGTTGAGCGCCGCTTTGCTGCCGCGGTAGACCTCGCGTCCCGCTCTGGTGTTGTTGGTGATGCTGCCCTGCCCCGAGGACATGATCCCGATCAGGCCACTGGTGCTCACCAGGCCGTCGAGCGCCTCGATGACGCGCAGCGGGCTGAGGGCGTTGGTCACCATGACGTCGATGAAGTCCTGGGTGGGGACGGAACCGATGGGGGTCTGCTCGTTGTTCGTGGTGCCCGCGTTCACGAAGAGGATGTCGAGCCGCGCTCCGGACAGGCGTTCGCGCAGAGGCGTGAGTTCCCCGGGCTCGGTGACGTCCAGGTGTTCGATGCGGATGTGTCCGGGGTGCTGGTCGGCGAGGTCGTGCAGCGGGGTGCGGGTGGTGCCTCGGACGGTGCCGATGACCGACCATCCACGGTCGGCGAGTTCGGCCGCCATGGCACATCCGAGGCCACGGGACGCACCGACGATCAGGGCGGTGGGGGTGTGCTCGTCGGCGGTGGACCGCGACATGGCGCATCGTCTCCGTTTCCGGGGTGGGGGGCTCTTCTGGGTTCGGCGTTACGGGGCGGGGCGGAGCCCGCCGGTCAGGGTGCGGTGCGGTCGATACCGAAGAGCGTGGCGGCGTTGGCGGAGCTGACCTTGTGCCGGTCGGTATCGGTGGGGATATGGCCGAAGAAGGAGTCGATCTCGGCTCGGGTGGGCTGCTGGAAGGGGTAGTCGGTCGAGAAGATCAGCCGGTCGGTGGTCGTCACGGTCAGGGCGTGTCGCAGCAGGGCGGGGCTGAGCATCCCCGAGGTGGTGATGAAGACGTTGGTACGGATGTACTCCGAGACCGTGCGCTGGAGGCCGGCGATGCGGGAGAGGCTGTCGGCCCGGTCCAGCCAGAAGAGCAGCAACTCGCCCCAGTGGCCCAGCACGATCTGCAGATCGGGGTGGCGGTCGAAGGCGCCGCGCAGGATGAGCCGCAGTGCCGCGGTCGCCGCTTCCAGGTGCCAGCCCCAGCCGAAGGTGGCAAGACCCAGGTCGGTCGTCGGGTCGAAGCCCCGGTAGGCGGCGTCACGCAGCGCGTCGGAGGGGATCTGCGGATGGATGAAGACCGGCTGGCGCAGGTCGGCGGCGGTGGCGAAGAAGTCGTCGTAGGCGGGGTCGTCGAGGAACCGGTCGCCGGACCGGCCGTAGACCATGGTCCCCACGTGGCCCTGGGCCGCGGCCCGTTCGAGTTCGGCGGCGACATGGCGCGGGGACGACATCGGGAGGGTCGACAGTGAACGGAACCGTGCCGGGTGGATGCCGACCGCCTCGGTGGCGGTGTCGTTCGCGAGGCGGCTGAGTGCGAGCGCCTCGTCGGGGGGCAGTGACTGGGTCCCCGGCGGCGTGAGGGCGAGGACGGCCAGGTCGATCCCCTGGGCATCCATGGTGGCGATGCGGCCGGCTCCGAGGTCTTCGAGACGCTGGAGGGTGTCGCCCCGCTCATTGAAGAGGAGGCTCTCGTCCGGGTGGGCGACGGCCTTCAGGGCGGAGGTCAGCTCCGGCAGCATCCAGTGTTCTTCGATGCCGATGAGGTCCATGATCGGCGTCCCTCCGCTCGGGCGATTCGTTCCATGTGCGGGCAAAGCTAGGCTCACCTCAAGTACCTGTCAAACGATAACGATCGATCGATAGGTAAATTACACTGTGAGGGTGGACGAGAAGCAGAAGGCCAGACTGTTCGAGCTCGCTGACCTGATCCTGGCGATCAGTCGGCATATTCATGCTGCCAAGGCGGAGACAGGAGAGCCGTGGACGCCGCTCGAAGCGGCGGTCATGCGCTTCGTCGACCACCAGCCGGGCGCCACGGCGGGCCAGGCCGCCGAGTCGACCCGGCTGATCTCCAGCAACTTCAGCCGGGCCCTGCGCAAGCTGGAGCAGAAGGGGCTGGTGCGCCGCGAAACCGACCCCGAGGACGCGCGGCGCGTACGCCTGTATCCGACGCCGAAGGCGGGCGAGAACCTGCGGTACCTCCAGGACGCCTGGGGTGGCCTTCTGGACGAGGCCGTGCCCGACACCGTCGAGGCGGATGAAGTGATCGCCGTACTGCGGCGCATCGAGGCCCAGCTACTGGCCCGAAGCCGCAGTGGCCCGAACCGGGGTTGAACCCGCCACCGGAGCCCCGGGGGAGCCAGGACGACCGGCGGGCGGCTCGCGTTCGCACGGCCCGGCCACCGGTTGCCGGTTGGCGAGCCCGCTTCTGCGGTTCCCGCTGCTCACCCGCGCCTGATGCGGTTCGCGACGACGTCCGCCACCGCGGCGATCAGCGCGGCGACCACGAACGCCACCGACACGATCAGGCCGTGGTCGTACGCGGTCGGCCAGCCCTCCGTCACCTGGGCGAAGAACACCGAGCCCACCGCGGCGATCCCGACCGCGGAGCCCACCCGCTGTCCGGTCTGGAGTGTGCCGCCGGCGCTGCCCGCCATCGCCACCGGGACCTCCGAAAGCGTCAGCGTCTGGTTGGGGGCGATGACGAGGCCGCTCCCCAGCCCGGCCAGCAGCAGCGGCCCCGCCATCGCCCACCCCGCCCCGTGGCCCGGCACCATGTGCACCGCCAGGGCCGTGCCGCCAAGGCCGACCGCCACCATGGTCAGCCCGGTGGCGATGAGAGGCCGGCCGAAACGGCTCACCAGCCGGCCTCCCAGGGCCGCCGTGGCCCCGGAGCCGAGCGCGAAGGGGGTGATGGCCAGCCCGGCGAGCAGCGCGCTGTAGTGCAGCCCGCTCTGCAGATAGAGCGTGCTGATGAAGAAGATGGAGGTGAACCCGGCGAAGTACAGCAGGATCAGCAGGCACCCCAGCCAGTACGAACGCACCCGGAAGAGCGCGATGTTCAGTACGGGCTGGATGCCGTACCCCGAGCAGCGCGACTCCCACCAGGTGAAACCACCGAGCAGCAGCAGCGCCACCAGGAGCAGCAGCCACTTCTGCGGACCGTGCCACTGCTGGGCCTGGACGAAGGGCAGCAGCAGCGCCAGTACGCCGGTGCCGAGCAGGAACACCCCGAGGGGGTCGAGGTCGCGCATACGCACATGACCGGCGGTCGGGGTGTCCGGCAGCAGCCGCCGGGCCAGCGGCAGGCAGATGGCGCCCAGCGGAAGGTTGACGTAGAAGACCCACCGCCAGCCTTCCTGCGCACCGGCCGCCTGGATCAGCAGTCCGCCCAGCAGCGGCCCCACCGCTGTCGAGAGGCCCACCACGGTGCCGAACATCCCGAAGGCCCGGCCGCGCTCGCTGCCGGAGAACATCTGCTGGATCAGCGCGGAGATCTGAGGCGAGATCAGCCCGCCCGCCACCCCCTGCACCAGCCGCGCGATCACCAGCCAGGTGCTCGACTGGGCCGCACCGCAGGCGGCGGACGCGACGGTGAAGAGCGCGAGGCCCGCCATGAAGACCGCACGGCGGCCCCGCGCGTCGCCCAGCCGTCCCGCCGGGATGAGGAAGAGGCCGAAGGCGAGGGCGTACCCGGACAGCACCCACTGCAGATCGGATTCGGGGGTGCGCAGCCCTTCGCGGATCGAGGGCAGCGCGACATTGACGATGGAGACATCGAGCAGGGTCATGAATCCGGCGATCAGGCACACCCCGAGCGCCGCCCAGCG
The DNA here is from genome assembly GCF_042751845.1 of Streptomyces sp. NPDC059398. Taxonomy (NCBI): domain Bacteria; kingdom Bacillati; phylum Actinomycetota; class Actinomycetes; order Kitasatosporales; family Streptomycetaceae; genus Streptomyces; species Streptomyces sp. NPDC059398. The sequence continues at coordinate 19,598 of NZ_JBHYWP010000115.1, forward strand.
CCGCGGGTCCGGCCCCCCGGACGTGCCGCCCGGGCCGGAACCCGAATCGCTCACGGGCTGTGAAGCCACAGCATGCTTCCTTTCCTCCGGATCTCCGGACGCCGTCCCCGGCCCCCCGAGGCGGTCCGGCCGCGGCCCGCGCCGTCTTCCACCGGATGCCTCACCCGATTCGCCTCGAACATCCTCACGCGGAGGGACAGCCGTGGCATCTCGGCGCCCGCGATCTCACCGCCCGCGGGCGGTGAGCGTTGTGGACCCGGCCGCGGATTTGACAGGGCCCCGGGTGGTGGGACGGTTGATGAGGCGCCCGGTTCGGCCGCCTCGCCGGTGAGGACCGGCCGTAAGGGACCCGGGGGATCACCCCGTGGTGGTCCGGAAGGTGTCCCCGGCCGTGCGCCGTCAACAGGCCGGCGCAGCCCGCCGCGAGTGGATCCCAGCAGGTCGTGGCCTCTGCGTCCGGACGCGAGCAGCAGAAAGGGCGGCGGTCTCGTCATGCGGGCAGCAGTGTACGAAGGACCTCGGACGGTCACAGTGAAGGACGTGCCGGACGCGAGGATCGAGCACCCCTGCGACATCATCGTGAAGATCACCAGCACCAACATCTGCGGCTCCGACCTCCATATGTACGAGGGGCGGACCTCGTTCGAGACCGGGCGCACACTCGGGCACGAGAACCTGGGGCAGGTCGTGGAGGTGGGGCCGGGGGTCAGCAAGGTCAAGGCCGGTGAGTACGTCGTCCTCCCGTTCAACATCGCCTGCGGCTTCTGCAAGCAGTGCGAGAAGGGGCTGACCAGCTACTGCCTGACCATGCAGCCGGAACCCGCCCTGGCGGGGGCCGCGTACGGATTCGCCGAGATGGGCACCTACCAGGGCGGACAGGCCGAGCTGCTGCGCGTCCCGTACGGAGACTTCAACGCCCTGCGGCTCGGGGAGGACGCCGCCGAGCGGCAGGTGGACTACGTGATGCTGTCGGACATCTTCCCCACCGGCTACCACGCCACCGAGATGGCGGACGTCAAGCCGGGGGACCAGACCCTTGTGTACGGCGCGGGCCCGGTCGGCCTGATGGCCGCCTACTCGGCGCTCCTCAAGGGCGCGGGGCGCGTGTGGGTCGCCGACCACCAGCCGGACAGGCTGCGGATCGCCGAGGAGATCGGGGCGATCCCGATCGACACCAGCCGACAGGATCCGGCCGAGGTCGTCAAGGAGGCGACACTCGGACTGGGCGCCGACAACGGCTGCGAGTGCGTCGGCTACCAGGCGCACGACCCCCAGGGCAAGGAGGACGCGGCCCTGACCCTGAACGGGCTCATCGACGCCGTGCGGTTCACCGGGTCACTGGGCGTGGTGGGTATCTTCCTGCCCGAGGATCCGGGCGGTGCCCAGGCCCAGGGAGAACTCGAAGGGCAGGGCAAGATCGCCATCGACTACGGGCTGATGTGGTTCAAGGGCCAGCGGATGGGGACCGGTCAGGCACCGGTCAAGCGGTACAACCGCGCCCTGCGCGATCTGATCGCCGGAGGGAAGGCCGAGCCGAGCTTCCTGGTCTCCCACGAACTCGACCTGGACGCGGCGCCCACCGCGTACGAGAAGTTCGACGCGCGCGAGGAGGGATGGACCAAGGTCGTGCTCCATCCGAACGGCTCCTCCGCCTGACGGCGGCGGCGGGCGGTTCCGCCCGAGTGCGGGACCGCCGGCGAGCATCTAGGACATATTTGTCGCAAATTGCGGGTATTTACCCACCCAGGTTGTTCACGCCACGACAATGAGGTCCCCATGGCCAACACCCATAACGACGACGATGACGAGTTCTACTCGCGCGACCGGCCCGACCATCCCGTACTGCCGGAGGACCGCCCGCGCGGGGGACAGCCCAGGTACCCCTTGCAGCACCGGGGGCCGTGGACGGCGGCGGCCGTCGTCGTCGCGATCATCGTGCTGATCATCGTGGGGGTGGCGCTGTTCCCGTGACGGGGCCCGCTGTCCCCGTACGGGGCCCGGTGCCGCCGGGGGGTCCGCGACCGTGGGGTCGGGCGTCCTGCCTCAGGCGGTACGAAGAGCGGAACGGCCTGCGCGCCACTCACCCAGCAGATGGGCGGCCAGCCGCTCCTCCAGGAACACCGTGGCATCCGCACCGAAAGCCACATCGTCCCGCAGATACGGCTCGTCGGTGAGCAGCCCGCCGGTCACCTCTCGGCGCACGATCTGCTCGTGCACCGCGTCCGCCTCGACATGCTCGTCGTAGAACCGCACGGCGGCGGGACCCGCTCCGAGACGCCGCATCGCCTGCGCGAGGCGGCGCGATCCGGGCGGCGACGTCACCTCGACACAGGCGAAATGACCGACCAGGGCGCCACGCAGCGCCCGGTGCAGCCCGAACAGCGTCATCAGGTTCACCGTCGCGAGTACGGAGGCGGGCGCCGACCCCAGATAGTGGCCGTAGCGGGTGTCGAGGCCGAGATCCGTCATGAGGTCGGCGAAGAGCTGTGCGTGTACGTCCTCGGCCCGGCCGGCGCCGAACTCGTCGTACTCGATCGCGGTCATCGCCGCCTTCGCCCGGCCGCTGAGCCGCGGGATCACCCAGACATGCGGATCGGCCTCCTTGAGGTGGTAGAGCGAGCGCAGGGCGGCGTACTCGCGCATCTGCCACAACTCGCCCTCGTGCTCCAGGTGGTACGCCACACTGCCCCGCGCGTCGGCGGGCTCCACCAGAAGTTCGCCGAACACGTCGTCGGTGCTGCGGCCCGCCGGGACATCTTCGCGCAGACCGGCGAGGAAGCGCTCTTCCAGGGCCCCGCGCAGCGGCATCAGAGCGGGATCCCACTCACGGTGGTCGGCGACCCCCGCGAAGCCGCGGTAGTGCAGCTCGTAGAGCAGGTACAGGGACAGCTGGAGGTCCTCGCCGTACGGGTCGGCCTCCGCCGCCTCCTGCGTGCCTGGCGGGGCCGCGGACTCCGCGGTGAGGGCGGCGATGACACCCGCCGACAGCGGACCCCGGTGGGCGGGCAGTACGGGCCCGGCGCGGTACCGCCGGGGATCGGCCGTCGCAGCGGTCATGAGGCGGGCTCCCCGGGGTGGCCGGGGCGATGGCCGGGCGGGGACGTACGCCGGTGGCCGCGGTGGCTGGTGTCGCACCAGGGATAGGTGCGGCTGCGCCGGCAGGTGCAGAGGGCAACGGTGAACCGCTCGGAGACGACACGTGTGCCGTCGTCCAGGGTCACTTCCACCGGGCCCTCGATCAGGACGGGACCGCCGGGGTCGACAGCCACCCGCCTCGGCCGTTCGGAGGGCCGGTCGGAGGACCGCTCAGCGTCGCTCGGCACGGATCACCACCAGCTCCTCCGTGTCGTCGGCGGGCCCGATCAGCCCCTGCGCGCGGAGCCAGGGCAGCCGGGCGGTCAGTACGGGCCCGAACGGGACGTCCGCCCGGTCGATGACCGAGCACCGCAACCCGGCCTGCGTGAGCTGCCGCAGCGTCGCCGGGGCGCCGCAGAGACCGGAGTGCACCATCAGCAGCACCCCCCGCGGGCCCAGCAGCGACGGGGCGTGCGCACAGACGCGGTCGAGCACATGCCTGCCGTCGTGCCCGGCGTCCCACGCGCGGACCCGGCCCCGGACCGGAGGCAGGGCCCGATCGGCGGGCACATACGGAGGGTTGCACACCACGACGTCGAAGGTGCGGTCCCAGGGGACCGACAGATCGCCGCGCCGCACCCGGATGCGGTGACCGCCCCGCAGAGCGTTGACGCGGGCGGTCGCCACCGCCCGCCTGGATATGTCGACGGCCGAGACCTCGGCCCCCATACGAGCGGCCAGCAGCGCGAGCGCTCCGCCTCCCGTGCACACATCGAGCACGTTCATTCCGGCGGTGACACCTTCGGCCCGGAGTGCGCGCGCGAGAAGACAGGTGTCCATCTGGGGCGCATACACGCCGGGAAGCGTCCAGATCGAACGGGGAAACCCGGAGAGACCGAGCAGACCGGTAAGGCCGGGGAGGCCGGAGTGTCCGGCGGGCCCCGGGCGGTGTCCCGGAGATCCCGGCCGGGTTCCGGGGCCGGCCCTGGCTGCGGTGCCACTCGTCGTGAGCCTCACGGATCCAGCCTCCGTGCCGGCGCCGTGTGCCGCCACTCGGGCGAGGGCGAGGGCGAGGGCGAGAGCGAGGACGAGGGCCTTGGCCTTCCGGCCCGGCTTCCGGAGCCGTACGGACCGTAGCCGACGGGCAAACGCCGTCGAGGACTGAGCCGCCCCACCGGACGGAGCGGTGGCGGCCGGGCGGCTGTGGCGGCGGACCGCGTCGCTCCCGTACGCCTGCGTGCCACGCCTCTAGAGTCCCTTCGGCAGGACGTAAACGGACTTTTTCTGGCGAAGGAGTTACTCAATGGTGCGGAACGGTCGTACAGGCGCCCTCACAGTGATCGCGGCGACGGGTGCGTTGCTGCTGTGCGGGTGCTCGGGTTCCGGCGGGCACGCCCCGTCGCACGGAACCGCGGCCTCGCAGTCGTCTCCCAGCGGTTCACCCAGCTCTTCACCGGGCGCTGCGTCCAGCCCTTCCGGGCACCTGACGGAGGATCAGTCCGAGCGCAAGGCGCTGATCCCGGCGGCCAAGGTGAATTACGAGAAGGCGGCCAAGGCCGCCGTCACAGCGGTGCCCGGCTCCGAGCCGGTCTCCGTGGAGCTCGAACGGGGCGCGAACGGCAAACCGGTGTGGAAGACAGAGGTCGCCAAGAGCGACGGCACCAGCAGCAAGGTGCCCGTTGACGCCACCACCGGCAAGGCGGGGCAGCCGCGGACCGAGACGGACGAGGACAGCGAGGACCGGGCCAAGCTGGCCGCTCGTCTGAAGCGGGCGAAGGTGACGATGTATCAGGCCGCCGCCACCGCAACGGGCCGCAAGAAGGGCACGGTCAGCACCGCCGAACTGGACGACGAGAACGGCACCCTGGTCTGGAAGATCGACGTCGTGACGCACACGGACTGGAACAAGACGACGTTCGACGTCGACGCCGGCAGCGGCAAGGTGGTGCGCGAGAAGGTCGACCGCGACTGAGCCGGACCGTGCGCGGGCCGACCCGCGCAGGACCGCGCCCATGCCTCCGCCCCGGGGGTTGAGCCTG
>NZ_JBHYWP010000116.1:0-24603 GCF_042751845.1 Streptomyces sp. NPDC059398
AGCGCCCGCCCCCCCCCCCCCCCGCGCCCGCCCCCGCGGCTTGGCCCAGCAGGTCGCCGACCGGCTCGCACTCACCCCGGAGCTGCGCCGCACACTGGCGGAACTCGCCCCCGCGGGCCGGTGTGGTGCTGGGCGGCTACTTCTTCGAGGTGAACTCCTCGTAGGCGGCCACGACTTCCTCCGCCGGGCCGTCCATCCGCATCGTCCCCGACTCCAGCCAGATGGCCCGCTCGCAGGTCTCCAGGATCGACTTGTTGCTGTGGCTGACCAGGAAGACGGTGCCCGCCGACTCACGCAGTTCGGCGATCCGGTCCTGGCTGCGGCGCTGGAACCTCGCGTCGCCGGTGGAGAGCGCCTCGTCGATCATCAGGACGTCGTGGCTCTTGGCGGCGGCGATGGAGAACCGCAGCCGGGCGCCCATGCCTGACGAGTACGTCCGCATCGGCAGCGAGATGAAGTCGCCCTTCTCGTTGATACCGGAGAAGTCGACGATGTCCTGGTAGCGCTCGCGGACCTCCTCCCGGGTCATCCCCATGGCCAGGCCGCCGAGCACCACATTGCGCTCGCCGGTCAGATCGCTCATCAGGGCGGCGTTGACGCCGAGCAGTGAGGGCTGGCCCTGGGTGTAGACCCGGCCGGACGCGGCGGGCAGCAGCCCGGCCACGGCCTTCAGCAGGGTCGACTTCCCCGAGCCGTTGGAGCCGATCAGACCGATGGCCTCGCCCTTGTGCGCGACGAAGGTCACCCCCCGGACCGCGTGCACCTCGCGGGTGCCCGGCCGGGGCTTGCGGGAGATGATCCGGTTCAGCGCCGATGTGGCGCTGCCCTTGCCGGATCCGGTGCCCTGGATCTTGTAGACGATGTGCAGGTCGTCCGCGATGACGGTCGGAATCGCCGGGCCCGCCGGGGTTGCCGGGCCCGCCGCAGCCCCGGCGCCCTGGGGCGCGGCGGAGATCGGCGTCATGGTCGGAGGCAGCGCGCCCCTCTCGTACTCAGCCACGTCCGTACTGCTCCTCTGCCTTCCAGAAGTAGATAAAGCCGCCCGCCCCTGCGAGGACCGCCCAGAAGACCGCCAGCGCCCAGACGTGCGGCGGGAGCTGGTTCGCGTGGTAGCTGTCGATGAGCGCGTAACGCATGAGATCGATGTAGACGGCGGCCGGATTGGCCTGCAGCGACAGCAGTACGAGGTGCGGGAGGTGGTCGTGGGCCAGCACCTTCTTGATGCTCCACATCACGCCCGAGACGTACATCCAGGTGCGCAGGATGAACGGCATCAGCTGGGAGACGTCCGGGGTCTTGGCCGCGAGCCTGGCCATGACCATCGAGACGCCCGTGTTGAACAGCGCCTGAAGCACCAGCGCCGGGACCGCGAGCACCCAGCTGACCGTCGGGTACTTGCCGAAGCAGACCAGGATGACGACCAGCGCGCCCATCGAGAAGAGCAGCTGCTGGAGCTGCTGGACGGCGTACGCGATGGGCAGCGAGGCCCGGGGGAAGTGCAGCGCGCGCACCAGGCCGAGGCTGCCGCTGATCGCCCGGGTGCCCGTCTGGATCGAGTTGCTGGTGAACGTCCAGATGAAGACGCCGGTCACCAGGAACGGGATGAAGTCGGGGACTCCGTGGCTGGTGCCGAGCAGGACACCGAAGATGAAGTAGTAGACCGCCGCGTTCAGCAGCGGTGTCATGATCTGCCAGATCTGCCCCAGCTTCGCCTGGCTGTACTGCGCGGTCAGCCGGGCGGTGGCGAAGGCGGTGATGAAGTGCCGGCGCCCCCAGGTCCTGCGGATGTACGTGAACAGCGGAGGGCGGGCGCCGCTGATGGTCAGGCCGTGTGCGGCGGCCAGCGCGGCCAGATCCTGCGGGGGCTGCGGGGAGACCCTCGGAACGGCCGCCTCCGTGGCGGGCGCGGTCCGGGCTGTCGTGGGGATCACAGCATTCGCTTTCGACAGAGTTCGACAGGGTTCGACGAGATCCGATGGTCTTCGCGGGTGTTCTGGGTGTTCTGGGTTTTCGGGGCGTTCGGGGACGTTCGTCGGGGCGATGGAGTCCGGCGGGGTTTCACCGGAGGGGGCCGGGTCGACCGGCTCCACACGGAAGAAGTCGACCGGCTCCACACGGAAGAAAGGGAAGCACGGGTGTGAACACCCCGTGGCACACGTCGCAACGGATACGTATCGTCGTAACGCCGAGGTTAGGACGGATTGACGTCGAAACGCAACCGTATCGTCGCGACGAATAGGTAAACTTCTCCCCATGGCATCCCCTGACCCTCGTACGACCCGCCGGGCCCCCGCTGGAGCCGCAGTGCTCCGGGAGGATGTGACGGAGGCGATCCGCGCCGCCGTCTTCGAGGAGCTGGCGGCTGTCGGATACGCGCGGATGTCCATCGAGGCCATCGCCCGCCGGGCCGGTGTCGGCAAGACCGCGGTCTACCGCCGCTGGAAGTCGAAGCTGTATCTGGTCCTCGATCTGGTCACGGCGTTCGCGGTGCAGGGCCTGCCCGCGCCCGCGACCGGCTCGCTGTACGGCGATGTACGCGCCCTGCTCGCCGTGGCGTCGACCGCGCTGCGCCACCCCGTCGCCTCGCAGGTCATCCCCGATCTGCTGGTCGAGGCCGCCCGCCAGCCGGAGATCGCCGACGCGATCAAGGCGGCGCTTCTCGACAGCCAGAAGGGCGTCGCGGCCGCGGTCGTCCGCGACGCGGTGGCCCGCGGTGACCTGCCGGCCGGTGCCGACCCCGCACGGGCGCTCGAACTGATCGTGGGCCCGCTCTACTGGCGGCTCGCGGTGGTCAGGGACGACCTGCCCAAGGGCTATCTGGACGGACTCGCCTCGGCCGCGGTGGCGGCGCTCAAGGCGTAGGGCGGGGGCGGACGCCCGGACCCGGGCGGGGCGGCGGGGGCGGACGCCGGGGGTCGAGGACGGACCGCCCGGGATCGAGGCCGGAGCCGTCCGGGCTACGGGCCGCCCGCCCGGAACCTCTCATTGCCCGCCCGGAACGGAGCCGTGACTCTCCCTTTGCGCGCGCCTGTGCGAGGCCGACGCCCTGGAATCGTGGCTTCCACCGCGCCGTAACCGGCACCGACAAGTGCCGCACAACCGCTGAGCAGGGCCGAATCCGGGTAAATCTGCCCGGGACACGACAGGTCGGCCCGCTGGGGCGAATGATCGTGGCGATAGTACTGTGCACCCGCAACGAGAGATCGCCGGCGCAGAGCAGTGGGAAACGAGTGCACAGCATGACCATCCGAGTCAGCGTGATCATCCCGGTCTACAATCCGGGGCCCTACATCGAGGACTGCATCGCTTCGCTGCTGAGACAGTCCCTTCCCGACGACGCGTACGAAGCGGTCTTCGTGGACGACGGTTCCACGGACGGCACCGCCGAGCGCCTGGACCGGCTCGCTGCCGAGCACCCGCTGATCCACGTCGTCCACCAGGAGAACTCCGGCTGGTCGGGCAAGCCGCGCAATGTCGGGATCGCCGCAGCGCAGGGCGAGTTCGTGATGTTCGTCGACAATGACGACTGGCTGGGCGACGAGGCGCTGGAGCGGATGTACGACTACGGCGTCAAGCACGGCGCCGATGTCGTCGTGGGCAAGATGGCCGGCAAGGGGCGGCCCGTGCCGCGCGAACTCTTCCGCGTCAACCGGCCGCGCGCCACCGTGAAGAACGCCCCGCTGATCGACAGCCTCACGCCGCACAAGATGTTCCGCCGATCCTTCCTGGAGGAGACGGGGCTGCGCTTCCTCGAAGGGCGCCGCCGTCTTGAGGACCATGTCTTCGTCACCGAGGCGTATCTGCGGGCGAAGAGCGTCGCCGTCCTCAGCGACTACGTCTGCTACTACCACGTCAAGCGCGACGACGCCTCCAACGCGGGCTTCCGGCGTATCGAGCCGGTGGGCTACTTCCACAACCTCGGCGAGGCACTCGACGTCGTGGAGAAGTACACCGAACCGGGGCCGCTGCGCGACAAGCTGTACCGGCGGTGGTTCCGCAACGAGATGATCGAGCGGATGCGCGGCGCCCGGCTGCTGGCCACGCCGGACGACGGCTACCGGCAGGACATGTTCCAGGAGATGCACAAGATCGCCGTGGAGCGGTTCGGGCCGGGGGTCACCGCATCCCTGCTGCCCACGCAGCAACTCGTCGGCGCGCTCATCAAGGCCGACCGCTACCCGGACGTCGAGCGCTTCGCCCGCTGGGAGAGCGGCATCGCCGCGCACACCGAACTCACTGGGCTCGCCTGGGAAGGCGACGCGCTGAAGCTGGCGTTCACGGCCGGGCTGCGGGCGGGCGACGAGCCGGTCCACTACGTCAGGGAGGGCGGCGACGAGCTGATCGGCCTGCCCGACGGTCTCGACAGCCCCGAGATGCTCGCGCAGCTCGGAGTGAAACCCCTGGACGCTGCCGACCGGGCCAAGGTCGAACTGGTGGTGAGGGAACGGTCGAGCGCCGCCGAGTTCTACCAGCCCGTCGAGTTCACCAGGGAGCGGGTGGACGGCCCCCGGGCCGGGGATTTCCGGCTGGTGCTGCGGGGGACCGCGACCGTCACCCCCGGCACGGCGGCCGGCGGCGCGCCCCTGGGCACCGGCATCTGGGATGTGCTGGTGCGCGTCCACCAGAGCGGGTGGAACAAGAACGTCAGGCTCGGCTCGGTACGGTCCGACGCGGTCACGGCCGGCCGGCAGGCGGCGCTGGTGGGCGAGCCCGCACAGCTCGTCGCACCGTACTGGACCGCGGCGCACGGCAATCTCTCGCTCGATGTCGGTGCGACGACCGGTGTACTCGGCGGGGAGTACCGGAAGCTCAGCGTCCGTGAGGTCCGGCTGATGGACGGGCCGCTGCTCCTGGAGATGCTGCTGCCGCTGCGCACCGAGTCCGCCGGCGCAGTACCCGCCGCGCTCCACCTCACCGACCGCAAGGGTGCCCACGACGCCGTACGGGTGGCCGCGACGCTGACCAGGTCCACGGGACGGGCCGGGACGGTGCTGTGCGCCGACCGGCCCGAAGGCCAACTGCCCCCGGGCACCTGGAAGATGGCGGTGAGCGTGGGCAGCGAGGAGGCGGAGCGCACCCCGCTGCCCCTGGTGCTCGTCGCGTCGGAGGCATCCGGCGCGCTGACGGTCCGCCGCCCGCGCCGGAGCCTGGCGCCGCGGCGGGCCCGCCTGATGCGGACCCTCCGGCGCGGCGTTGTGGGGCGGGCGGTGCGCAGGGCCCGGCGGATGGCCGCGACGCGGTAGGACGGGCGGCGGCGCTTCAGTACTCAGCGGTTTGAGTACCCAGTGGTTTGAGTACTCAGCGGTTTCAGTGCCCGGCGGTTTCGATACCCCGCGGTTTCAGTACCCCCGCAGCGCCGCCAGTTCCGCCCGGACCGTGCGCAGGCTCGCGGTCCGGCCGCGCCTGCGGGCGAGCGTCGGCCAGATCCGTGAGCCGAGCAGGGCCTCGGGTTCGACGGCCTCCACCCGTTCGAGCAGTGCCTCCGGGACCTTCTGCGGGTCCGGCGTCAGCCACTCGGCGGCGATCGCGTCGTAACCGTCCTTGAGCACCGTGTTCGACCGGTCGGTGCCGAACACCAGGAAGACACCGGTCGGCTGGGTGTCGACCTGGACGGTGATCAGGTCCGGCCGGTGCTTGGCGACCACCGGGATGAACTTGTACACGTCCCCGGTCCACGGCCCGGACGGCTTCGTGCGCTCGCGGACGGCTTCCGCGTTGTTGCGCGGCAGCATGTCGTCGAGGACCACGACGCTCGACCAGCCGGTGAACCGCTCGGTGTTGATGAAGTCGCGCAGGGCGTACTCGAAGAGGTGCATCCCGTCGATGAACGCCAGGTCGACCTGGTTGGCACCGGTGTACGCGCCGAGCAGCGGGCGGCCCTTGCGCATGTTGCGCAGCGGGTTGCGGCAGCTCATCAGATGCCCCATCGGCTGCCGGCCGGCGAAGAAGGTGTCGCTGGTCGATGTCACCAGCTGGAGGTCGCAGTGCAGCCGCGTCCGGATCTTCGGGGCCGGGTCGACCGCGATGCTGGGGACCCGCGAGAGGGCGAGGCTCCGTCCGTCGTTGGTCCCGATCTCCAGATAGGTGCGCGGCTTCAGCACCGCGTGCAGCCGCTGGAGGAATTCGTGCCTGTGCATGGGGGCTCTCTCACGTGGGGGGATGGCACATCGTGATCAAAAGGCCATGCCGGGGTTAACGAAGGCGGGCAGGCGCGGTTGCGCGGGAGCCCGTCCCGGCCCGCCCGAACCACCCTTTCGGGCAGTAGCCCCAGGTGGGCGGTGAGAGGACGGACCCCGGCCGGCTACTTCACCGCGCCCGCCATGACGCCGTTGACGAACTGCCGCTGGAAGGCGAAGAACACCGCCAGCGGGATCACCATCGAGATGAACGCGCCGGGTGCCAGCACATCGATGTTGTTGCCGAACTGCCGGACCTGCTGCTGGAGCGCGACCGTGATCGGCGGGTGCTTGGAGTCCGCGAAGATCAGGGCGACCAGCATGTCGTTCCACACCCAGAGGAACTGGAAGATCCCCAGCGAGGCGATGGCCGGGCCGCCGAGCGGCATCACGACCCGGGTGAACAGCCGGATCTCCCCGGCCCCGTCCAGCCGCGCCGCCTCCAGCAGCTCCCTCGGGATCTCCGCGAAGAAGTTCCTCAGCAGGAAGATCGCGAACGGCAGCCCGAACGCCACATGGAAGAGGACCACCCCCGCCGTCGTCTCGAAGAGCCCGATCTCACCGAAGAGTTCCGAGACCGGGATCAGGGCCACCTGGACCGGTACGACCAGCAGGCCGACCACGATCAGGAACCACCAGTCGCGGCCGGGGAAGTCCATCCAGGCGAAGGCGTACGCGGCGAGCGAGCCGATGACCACCACCAGGACGGTCGCCGGGACGGTGATCATGACCGTGCTCAGCAGGGAGTCGGTGATGACCTTGTTGTCGAGGATCCTGGAGTAGTTGTCGAAGGTCAGCTGCGAGGGCGCGGTGAAGACCTTCCACCAGCCGGAAGCCGCGATGTCGGACGAGCCGCGCAGCGAGGACAGCAGCAGGCCGATCGTCGGCATCAGCCAGAACAGACCGGCCAGGACGAGGAAGACCCGCATCACCGTGGAGCCCGCCCGAGCCGCGATCCGGGCGGCCAGCGGCTCCTTCGCCCTTACGGGAGCGGGCGCGGGCAACCGCTCACCGGCTGCCCGTGGCGCGGGCATCTGCGCTTCGGTGGTCATCGGCGCCCCTCCTTCCGCATTCTGCGGATGTTGACGAGCATGATCGGGACGACCAGGAGCAGCAGCAGTACGGCGATGGCGCTGCCGGTCCCCAGATCCGCGTCCGTGCCGAACGACGAGCGGTAGAGCTGGAGCGCCAGGACGTTGGCGTCGTCCTGCGAGGAGCCGGGCGCCACGATGAAGACCAGGTCGAAGATCTTCAGGACGTTGATCATCAGCGTGACGAGCACCACCGCGAGGACCGGTGCGAGCAGCGGGATGGTGATCCGGCGGAACACCTGCCACTCGCCGGCCCCGTCCACCCGGGCCTGTTCGAGGAGTTCACGCGGGAGCCCGGCAAGGCCCGCCGCGATCAGCACCATGGCGAACCCGGCCCACATCCAGACGTAACTGCCGATGATCGACGGGGTGACCAGCGTCGGCCCGAGCCAGTTGACGCCGTTGTACGGTTCGCGGAAGTTCGACGCGGGCAGCCGCAGCAGCGCCCCGTCCGCCGCCGCGGGCAGGGTGAACGTACCGTCGGGCGCCGCCTTGGCGCTCGCCACCACCTTGCCGCCCTTGACCGCCTCGACCGTGACGCCCTTGAGCCCCCGCTCCTTGGGGTCGATGACGTTCGGCCGGCCGCCGCCGCCCAGGGTGAAGTCCAGCCAGGCGGTGCCGGACACCGAACCTGCCGCAGCCTCCGGGGCTCTGGCGGGCTTCGCCGACGAGGGCATCTTCGTGGGCAGTACGCCGACGAGCGGCAGCCGGACCGGGGCGCCCGCGTGTACCGGCTGCCTGGTCAGGAACGCGCCGCCGCCACCGGACTTCAGCGGGGCCACCGGCAGCGGGTGCGCCCCCGGGTATCCGGCGGACTCGGCGAACGTGTCATGCACACCCACCCAGACGGCGTTGGCCACCCCGCGCCCCGGGTCCTGCTCGTACACCAGCCGGAAGATGATGCCGGCGGCGAGCATCGAGATGGCCATCGGCATGAAGACGACCAGCTTGAACGCCGTTCCCCAGCGCACCCGTTCGGTGAGTACGGCGAAGATCAGCCCGAGCACGGTGGCGACGGTCGGGGCGACCACGACCCAGATCGCGGTGTTCTTGATCGCGGTGCGGATCGCGTCGTCGGTGAAGAGAGTCCGGTAGTTGTCGATGCCGATGAAGCGGGAGCCTGCCTGGTCGAAGAAGGACCGGTAGACCGAGTACCCGATCGGGTAGACCACGAGCGCGCCGAGCAGCACCAGGGCGGGCAGCAGGAAGACCGCCGCCAGGACTTTACGTGTGCCTGTCACGCTCTTGTGCGGCTTTCCGGCGGGGGGCGCCCCGTTGAGGGCGTCCCCCGCGACAGCGGAAGTCATCGCCGCGTCAGTTCTTGTACGCCTTGGCCGCGTCGGACTCCAGCTTCTGCTGGGTCCCCGCGATGTCCTTCGGGTTCTTCAGGAAGTCCTGGAGGTCCTTCCACTCGCCCTTGCCCGGCGTACCGCCGAAGGACTGCGGCGCCTGGTCCGACATGTCGAAGCGGATGTCGTCGCCCGCCGCGACCAGCGCCTTGGCGATGGTGCGCTGGACGTCATTGGGGTACGCCGACAGATCCAGGCCCTTGTTGGGCGAGACGAAGCCGCCGGAGCCCGCGGCGATCTTCGCCGCGTCCGTGGAGGCCAGCCAGGTCAGCAGCGCCTGCGCCCCCTTGGAGTCCTTGAGGATCACCGCGGCGTCGCCGCCGGTCACCACCGGCGCCTTGGCGCCCACCGCGGGGAACGGGAAGACCTTCGCGTCGGTCCCCACCTTCGCCTTGGTCTGCGCGATGTTGGTCTGCGCGAAGTCGCCCTCGAAGACCATCGCACCCTTGGGCTGGTCACCGCCGGTGAAGGTCTGGGTCACCGAGGCGGGGAACTCGGTCTGGAGCGCGCCGTCCGCACCGCCCGCGATGAGCGACGGCTTGCCGAAGAGCTGCGCGAGCGTCGTCAGCGCCGCCTTCACCGAGGGGTCCGTCCACTTGATCTTGTGCTGGGCCAGCTGGTCGTACTTCTCCGGGCCCGCCTGGGAGAGATAGACGTTCTCGAACCAGTCGGTCAGCGTCCAGCCGTCCGCTCCGCCCACCGAGACCGGGGTGACACCCGAGGCCGACACGGTCTCGGCCGTCTTGAGGAAGTCCGGCCAGGTCCTGGGCTCACTCGCCCCCGCGTTCTGCAGCGCCTTGGCGTTGTACCAGACCAGCGACTTGTTGGCGGCCTTGAAGTACACGCCGTACTGCTTGCCGCCGACCGCGCCGAGGTCCTTCCAGACCTGCGCGTAGTTCTTGTCCAGCTGTGCCTGCGCGTCCGGGCCCACCGGCTTCGCCCACTTCTTGGCCACGGCCTGGGTGATCGCGCCGACCTGCGGCATCATCGCCACGTCCGGCGGTGCGCCACCGGCGATCTTCGTCCCGAGGAAGTTGACGATCGGGTCCTGCGCGGGCACGAAGGTGACCGAGGCCCCGGTCCGCTTCTCGAACTCCTTGAGCACCTTGATGAAGTTCGCCTGCTCGGGGCCGGTCCAGACGGCGGCCACTTCGAGCTTCGTACCCTTCAGAGCGGGCAGCTCGACCCCGGACGCGGAGGCGCTGCTCTTTCCGGCGGGCTTGTCGCTCCCGGTGTCCTTCTTGCTGTCGCTGCCGCATCCCGCGGCCAGGACGAGCGAACCCGCGGCCAGCACCGCCAGAACGGTCCTGCGCGAACGCAGAACGGCGCCGCCCGAATGCGGACCCGAGTATGGAAAGGCTCTGCGTGAACGCAGAGCTGTGCCTGTAGTGCGCATCTGCCCCGACCTCTCCCGTGCGCGTACGGCTGACGCGCCCATGACATCGGCGACGCCGTCGCCCCGTGGGCACAGTCCTACGCCGGGTCACTCCGGGGCCGCAATACCGGACCGTGGTCCAAGTATCCGATCGTGATGGGCCTGTGACGTTACGTCAGGCATTCAGGGAGGGTATGGACATCGCGTCGACCGACCGCGCGGCCCGCTCCAGGGCGCTGGCCAGCAGTGCCAAGTCCGTTGGGCCATTGCCGAGTTCACGGACGGGGCGGCGGGCCGGCGGGTCGCCCATCCGCTCCCACTCCAGCGGGACGACGGTCGGCCGCAGTGTCGCCGTACGCGGAATACGGCCCGTCACCCGGCCGCCCTGGAACGGTGTCACGCCCCGGTCGGGGCGGCCCAGCCTGCCCCGGCCCGGCGCCGGGGCGTCCGGCGCGGGGGAGGACGGCGGGGCGTCGAGCACCACCCGCAGCCCGCTGACCCGGGCCAGCTCGGTGTCCGCCGTACGGTCCGGCCGTGCCGATGCGGCGATCAGGTGGACGCCGAGCCGCTCGCCTTCCCTGGCCACCGCGTCCAGCGCCCGGACGACCGAGCCCGCGGTGGGGCGCCCGGGGCTGCCGAGCGCCGGTGCGACCAGCGCGTCGAAGTCGTCGACGATCACCACGAGCCGGGGGAGCGGTGTGGGGCCGGGCATCGGGTCGGTGCGCGCTCCGGCCGGGCGCAGCCGCAGCGTGCCGCTGGTCGGTGACTCGATGTCGCCGCTCTGCTCTTCCTGGCCGGGCCGGCGCGGTCCCACCACCCGCTCCGCCACCGCCCGGGTCCGGTGCCACTCGGCGAAGCTGCCCGTGCCGAGCAGCTCGGCCCGGCGCTTCAGCTCGCCGCCGAGCGCCTGCGCGAACTCCCGCATCCGGACCGGGTCGGACGCCACCAGACAGGTCGAGGCGTGCGGCAGCTCCGTACAGGCCCGCAGGCCCTCGCCGCGCTCGCCGCCCGCCCCGTCGACCAGGATCAGCCCGAGCCGGTCCGGCCGGGCGGCTGCCGCCAGCGAGGCCGCGATGGCGCGCAGCAGCTCCGTACGGCCGCTGCCCGGCGGACCCTCGATGAGCAGATGCGGCCCCTCGGTGGCCAGGTCCACGGTGACCGGGCCGCGCGGCCCGGCGCCGAGCACGGCGGTCGTCTCGGCCGCGGCGGCCCAGCGGGCCATCAGCGATGCGGGCGTGGCGCGGGCCAGCCCCAGCTCGTCCAGGAGCCGGGACGAGGCGGGCAGCGCCGCGGCCTGCCGGGCGGGGGTGCCGGCCACCGACGCGTCGGCCCGCAGAGGTGCGAGCGCCCGGCCGAACCGCTCGGCCCAGGCCGCCGACACCGCGTCGACCACGGCGAACGTGCCACGGCTCGCGGACTGCCCGGCCGCCGCCGGATGGATTCCGCGCGCGGTACGCAGCAGCCGCAGCGCGGTGGCCACATCGCCGCTCAGCAGGGCGGCGGCCCCGCACTCGCGGAAGGCGAGCGAGGCGGCGCAGGCGGCTTCGTAGGTCGTTTCGAGCGGGGAGGCGGGGGAGGCCGCCGCGGTCTCCGCGAGACAGAGGACATGCACCCCGCAGGCGGCGCCCGCCGAGGCCAGCCGCGCGGTGGTCTCGCGCAGGGCGGCCGAGCCGGGGTCGCCGTCGACGATCAGCAGGGTGGCGGGGCCGTCGTACCGCTCGGCCGCCGCCGAGACCGCGCCCGGCTCGGCGGACGCCCAGCCCGTTCCCAGCGGGCCGTCGTCCAGCCGGCGCACCAGCTCGGCGGTACGGGCTGTCGCCTGTTCCCTGTCGTAGGCCAGCAGGAGCCGGCAGTCCTGGCCGTGTGCGGGCCGGACATGCGGCAGCCAGCCGAGCCAGCCCCAGTCGGACGTGCGCGCATCGAGGGAGCGCCCCCGGTCCGTACTGACCAGGACGATCTCCAGGTCCGTCGGCGGATGCAGCGCGGCGAGCTGGGCGACCGCCGAACGGGCCAGACCGGCCAGCCGCTCACGGGGCCCGGCCAGCCCGAGTGAACCGGCCTCGCGGAGCGAGACCGTCACGGGCACGGCAGGCACCACACCGCCCCCGCCGGGGCCGGTCCTGTCGGCGGTGCCGAGCCGGATGACGAGCGCCTCACGGTGGTCGGGGGCGCGCTCCCAGAGCCGGGGTCCCGGGCCCAGCGCGGTGAGCAGCAGGGCGGCCGGATCGGGCCAGGTGTCCGCGCCGGGCACCCCGGCCGCCGGGTCCTGCGGTGCGCCGGACGGGTCCGCGGACCTGCTGCCCGGCAGGGGCCTGTCGCGTACGGCGTCGGGCCGGCCGCCGGTGAGCCGCCTCGCCCAGGCCCCTATACCGCCCCGTCTGCGCGCGCCGTCGTCCGTCCCGGGGGCGCTTTGGGGGGCGGGGGCGCCGCTGCCGCGGGGGCCGGTCGGGTCGGTGCCGGTGCCGGTGCCGGTGCCGGTGGTGTGTGTGCCGGTCGTGTCGCCGCTGCCTGGGCCATGGGGGGCAGCGGTGGGGCCGGGGGCGATGGCACCCGTGCCGCCCGTGCCGTTCGTCCTGTTTGTGCTGTTCGGAGCGCTCCTGGGATCGGAGCGGCCGGTGCCGCGGGTGCGGCCGGTGTCGAAGCCGTCCTGTGCGCGTTCGTGGGTCTCCGCGCTCCGGTCGGGCCGCAGCCTGGTGCCGCGCGCGGGCGTGCCCTGGCGGCCCCGGGAGGCGAATTCGGCGTCCTGGGCGTAGGCCGCCGCGGCCTCGTCGTAGAGATTGCTGTAGGGGTCGTGCGGCCGCTGGGCACCGACCGTGCTGACGCGCCGCGAGCCCGGCCCGCCGCCACGGGAGGCGCCAGGAGCGCCGCCCTGTTCGGGTATCCGGGCCTCGGGGGAAGCGGCGGCGTCGCTCCCGGCCCCGGGGCCGGAATGGGGGAGGGCGCCGGGGCCGGGCCCCGTACGGGTGTCTGTGGGGCCGGTGGCCTGAGCGGGCACCGTCCCGTACCGGACCTCACCCGTCCCGTAACCGTTCGCACCGGGACCGGCACCGGGGCCCGCATCCGCTCCTGTACGCGTACCTGCACCCGCCGCCTGTCCGCCGCCCGCCGCCGGTCCGCCAACGGCCGCCGGTCCACTGCCCGCCGCCGGTCCGCCCGCTGCCGTACCGGCCGTTCCCGGGCCCGTCGGCGCAGGGGCCGTGCCGGCGCGGGCGACCCGCAGATGGCCTTCGCCGTCCGGGACGGCCGCGATCCCGTCCTGCGCTCCGCCGTCCGCCGTCGTGATCCGCAGCGCCGACTCACCGATCCGGAGCAGGGAGCCCGGTGTCATACGGACCGGGGCGGCGGCGACGCCCGAGCCGTCCAGCGTCGTGCCGTTGGTCGAGCCGAGGTCGGCGACCGTCACCCGGCCGTCCTGCTCCACCGTCACCGCGCAGTGCATGCGTGAGACGTCCGGGTCGTCCAGCGGGACATCCGCATCGGCGGAGCGGCCGATACGGATCTGTCCGCCGTGCAGCAGATGGACACCGCCCGCGTCCGGCCCGGCGACCACATGGAGCTGGGTGGCCGATCCGTCGCCCCGGTCGTCCCCATCGGCCGGGACCTGGAGCGAGAGCACCGCTCCGTCCACGAGCGGGGGCTCACCGAGGGCGGAGCGCTGCAGGTCGAGGCGGTGCCCGCCCGCGTACAGCACGACGCTTCCCGAACCCGTGCCCTCCGGGCCCGCGGCCGCCGTGGCGAGGCCGGACGCGACGGTGGCCAGCGCCGCCCCGGCCGGGGCGGTGACGAGCACGTCGCAGGAGCGCGCCTCGGACACGGAGCGGCCGCTGCGCGGCGCGAGGACGGTCAGCCGGATCTGCATAGCCGTCAGCGGTCCCTTCTGCGGAGGGTGCCTGGCAGGAGCCGCCCTGTGATCTCCCCCACCCGGCAGGTCGGCACGGATTCCCGGGCCCCCGGCCCCACAACTCCGTGCTGAAGGCATCCTCGCATCTGCCACTGACAACACGCCCGGCGGTCACGGCCAAGTGATCTTGAATGGTCGGCTCTGGACGTAAAAGTGCCTGGTTGGGATCGCGGCTGACCTGCCAGGAGGCGCAGGCGGGCGCACCGCGGCAACCATCGGGACGCTCCTGGCGTCTTGCCTTCGAACACAACTGGAACCAGTGGGAACCGGCTGGAGGCGTTGGACTCCAGCGGAAACACGGCTGGAAAAGGGCTGGAAGACGGCTGGAAACCGGCCGTCGACCGGCTGGAACCGGCCCCGGAACCCGATCCCGGCCACCGGCCGTCACAACCACCGGACGGAGCGGAAGCAGCTCCGGAAGATCATCGGCCGGTACCCCCATGAGCGGCACTAGAGTGGGGCGGACATCCGGGCGGGGGGCCGGTGGACCAGGCAAGGGACGACGATCACAGGGAGCGCATGACGTGCGGCCCGTAGGCAGCAAGTACCTGCTCGAGGAGCCGCTGGGACGCGGCGCCACGGGCACCGTCTGGCGTGCCAGCCAGCGGGAGACCGCAGGGGCCGAGGCGGCCGTCGCCGGTCAGCCCGGCGAGACCGTGGCGATCAAGGTCCTCAAGGAGGAGCTGGCGAGCGACCCGGACGTGGTGATGCGCTTCCTGCGGGAGCGCTCCGTCCTGCTGCGGCTGACCCACCCCAACATCGTGCGGACCAGGGACCTCGTCGTCGAGGGCGATCTCCTGGCGCTCGTCATGGACCTGATCGACGGCCCGGACCTGCACCGCTATCTTCGGGAGAACGGCCCGTTCAGCCCGGTCGCCGCCGCACTGCTCACCGCCCAGATCGCCGACGCACTGGCCGCCAGCCACGCGGACGGTGTCGTCCACCGCGACCTGAAGCCCGCGAACGTCCTGGTCAAGCAGGACGCCGACGGCCAGATGCACCCGATGCTCACCGACTTCGGCATCGCCCGCCTCGCGGACTCGCCCGGCCTGACCCGTACCCACGAGTTCGTCGGCACGCCCGCCTATGTCGCACCGGAGTCCGCCGAGGGCCGCCCGCAGACCTCCGCTGTCGACATCTACGGCGCGGGCATCCTGCTGTACGAACTGGTCACCGGACGGCCCCCGTTCGCGGGCGGCACGGCCCTCGAAGTCCTCCAGCGCCACCTCAACGAGGACCCGCGCAGGCCCACCACCGTCCCCGAGGCGCTCTGGACGGTCATAGAGCGCTGCCTCAGCAAGGACCCGGACCGCCGCCCCAGCGCGGAGAACCTGGCCCGCGGGCTGCGTACGGTCGCCGACGGCATCGGCGTCCGCGCCACGCCCGCGCAGGTCGCCGCCGCACTCGGGGTGGGCGCGCTGCTGGCACCGGACCCCGCGCCCGCGGAGGTGCCCGAGACGCCCGGCGCCGCCGACCCCACCCAGGTCCTGCCGAACAACGCCGGGGCGAACGCCGGGGCGTACGACCCCAACGCGCGCACCAGCGTGCTGCCCAGCACCGGCGCGCCCGGCCCGGACGGACGCCCGGGGCCCGGCGCCGCGGATCCGACCGCCGTGCTGCCGCCCGTGCCCGGCGGGGCCCAGGACTCCGAGCAGCCGCACCCCTGGCAGAGCCAGCTCAGCGCGGCCCGCGACCGCAACGAGCAGACCCAGGTGCAGTATCTGGCGCCGGAGCAGGACCCGCTGCGCCACCGGCCGCAGCGGCCCCAGCAGCCGCCGCAGTACCGGCAGCCCCAGCAGCAGTACCCGCCCCAGCAGCAGCGGTACGCACCCCAGCAGCAGCAGCAGCAGCAACAGCAGCCCCAGCAACAGCAGTACGCACCGCAGCGCCGGCCGCAGCAGCGCCCTCAGCAGCCGTACGAACCCCCGCAGCAGCCCCAGGCACGTGCCCCGCGCGAGCCCCGGCCGCCGCGGCAGCGCAGCGCCAACCCGATGAAGATCCCCGGCCTCGGCTGCCTCAAGGGCTGCCTCTTCATGGTCGTGATCCTCTTCGTCGGCTCCTGGCTGATCTGGGAACTGACCCCGCTGCAGCACTGGATCGGCACCTCCAAGAGCTTCCTCTCGGAGATCTCCGACGGGTACCACTCGGTCAAGGACTTCGTACAGGGGCTCGGCAGCTCCGGCGGAAACTGACAGCACGCGCGGGACGGCCGGGTCGGACAGTACGCACGGGACGGCCGGGTCGGACAGCACGCCGTACCCGGCCCCGGGTCGGTATTACCGGCCCGGCCCGGCCCGGCCCGGTCCGTGTACCGGACCCGGTCCGGATTACCGCCCCGGGGCCCGGTCTGTATACATGTCGACTTCCGCGAAATGAATTACCCCCGCAGAAGTGAGGGTTCCTGTCATCCGGGGCACGGAACACCCCGGCACCCGCGTATTTTGGGAGCCGGAGACCGCCCGGAGACCCTGCTTCCGTCCAGGGACGCAGCCCCGGGCCCGGTACAGCGCCAGCCGCTGAGGGAGCAGTCTTGGCACGGAAGATCGGCAGCCGGTACACCGCGCACCAGATCCTGGGGCGCGGGAGCGCGGGCACGGTGTGGCTGGGCGAGGGGCCGTCGGGCCCGGTCGCCGTCAAGCTGCTGCGTGAGGACCTCGCGGGCGACCAGGAGCTGGTCGGCCGCTTCGTACAGGAGCGCACCGCGCTGCTCGGCCTCGACCACCCGCACGTCGTCTCCGTACGCGACCTCGTCGTGGACGGCAACGACCTCGCCCTCGTCATGGACCTGGTCCGGGGCACCGACCTGCGCACCCGCCTCGACCGCGAGCGCCGCCTCAGCCCCGAGGCCGCCGTGGCCATCGTCGCGGACATCGCGGACGGTCTCGCCGCCGCGCACTCCGCGGGCGTCGTGCACCGCGACGTCAAGCCGGAGAACATCCTCCTGGACATGCAGGGCCCGCTCGGCCCCGGCGGTTCGCACCCGGCCCTGCTCACCGACTTCGGTGTCGCCAAGCTCATCGACGCCCCGCGCCGGGCGCTGCCCGCGAGCCCGGCCGGACCGGGCCGCCCCCAGGCTTCGAAGATCATCGGTACCCCCGACTACCTCGCCCCCGAGATCATCGAGGGCCTGCCGCCGCGCGCCTCCGTCGACATCTACGCCCTGGCGACGGTCCTCTACGAACTCCTCGCGGGCTTCACCCCCTTCGGCGGCGGACACCCCGGCGCGGTCCTGCGCCGCCATGTCACCGAGACCGTCGTACCGCTGCCCGGCATCCCCGACGACCTCTGGCAGCTGCTGGTCCAGTGCCTCGCGAAGGCCCCGGCGTCCCGGCTGCGCGCGTCCGAGCTGGGCGAGCGGCTGCGCGCGCAGCTCCCGCACCTCGCGGGCATCCCGCCGCTCGATGTGGACGAGCCCGATGAAGCGGAGCCGGGGGAGCAGCCTCAGGAGGGGACGGCGTACGAACCGTCCCCGCCCACCGAGGGCCGCCGCCGCGGCGCGGTCCCGCTCGTCCCCGGCTCATCGGCCGACTCCAACCGGGACACCCATACGAGCATGCGTGTCCCGGCCCCCGACGAACTGGCGGGCGGCCCCCTGGGCACGGCCCGCGCGCCCCGCTCCCCGAGCAGGCCCGGCTCGGCCCGCCACCGCTCCACCGCCGAGGCGGTGCGCAAGCGCCGTATCAAGCTGGGCGCCGCCGCCCTGGTCGTCGCCGCCGCGGTGGGCGTCGGCGGCTGGCTGGCCACATCGTCGGGCGACGACGGCGGACGGGCCCCGCAGGACAGCCACCAGTCGGCGCCGTCCGGCCCGTAGCGGCGCGGGAGGCAGCCCGATCGCAAGGGCCGGGGACCGCCCCCGCTCCAAGCCGTTACGCTGGTGGCGTGGCAGTCGTCGATGTATCCGAAGAGCTGAAGTCCCTCTCCTCGACCATGGGGTCGATCGAGGCCGTCCTGGACCTCGACAAGCTGAGGGCCGATATCGCCGTGCTGGAGGAGCAGGCCGCGGCGCCGTCCCTGTGGGACGACCCGGAAGAGGCCCAGAAGATCACCAGCAAGCTTTCCCACCTGCAGGCCGAGGTCCGCAAGACGGCGACGCTGCGCGGGCGGATCGACGACCTGGGTGTGCTCTTCGAGCTCGCCGAGGCCGAGGACGACGCCGACACCTTCGCCGAGGCCGAGTCGGAGCTGGAGGCCGTGCGCAAGGCGCTCGACGAGATGGAGGTCCGCACCCTCCTCTCCGGCGAGTACGACGCCCGTGAGGCGCTCGTCAACATCCGCGCGGAGGCCGGCGGCGTCGACGCGGCGGACTTCGCCGAACAGCTCCAGCGCATGTACCTCCGCTGGTCCGAGCGGCACGGCTACGGCACCGAGGTCTACGAGACGTCGTACGCGGAGGAGGCCGGCATCAAGTCGACCACCTTCGTCGTGAAGGCGCCGTACGCGTACGGCACGCTCTCGGTCGAGCAGGGCACCCACCGGCTGGTCCGTATCTCGCCCTTCGACAACCAGGGGCGCCGCCAGACGTCCTTCGCGGGTGTCGAGGTGCTCCCGGTGGTGGAGAAGACCGACCACGTCGAGATCGACGAGACCGAGCTGCGCGTGGACGTCTACCGCGCCTCGGGCCCCGGCGGCCAGGGCGTCAACACCACGGACTCCGCGGTCCGGCTGACCCACATCCCCACCGGCATCGTCGTCTCCTGCCAGAACGAGCGCTCGCAGATCCAGAACAAGGCCAGCGCGATGAACGTGCTGCAGGCCAAGCTCCTGGAGCGCCGCCGCCAGGAGGAGCAGGCGCTGATGGACTCGCTCAAGGGCGACGGCGGCAACTCCTGGGGCAACCAGATGCGTTCGTACGTCCTGCACCCGTACCAGATGGTCAAGGACCTGCGTACGGAGTACGAGGTCGGCAACCCGCAGTCGGTGCTCGACGGTGAGATCGACGGCTTCCTCGAAGCCGGAATTCGCTGGCGCAAGCAGCAGGAGAAGTAGACCGCCTCTCCGGCGCCGTCGAACCAGCGCTTTATCGACATGGTGAGTAGGGGAACTGCCGTCCTGGAGACGGTAGTTCCCCTACTGCGTCACAGTCGTATTCCCGTACGCCGGGCAAGTCACTGCATTTCAGGCATCGCGCCCGCAACGGCCTTGACGCGCTTCTTAAAACTCGGAAAAGTGACACGCGGCATGCGTAATTCTGGGGCGCGTGTGATCGGGGGGACGGACCACATGACCCCTACGGCCTGCCTGCCCCGTGCGCTGCACCATTGACAATGAAGCTACTGGGGGTAGCAGCCAGATGACCAAGAAGACGCGGATTCGCGTAGCGCGCATAGCTGCAGGCGCAGTGATCGCCGCAGGCGCTTCGCTGACCGCCGCGGGCGCGGCACAGGCCGCGGATATCAACCTTCCCGGCCTTTCGATCCACACCGGTGGCGACGACGACGGCGACAACGGCGGTGGCGGCGACTGCTCGCCGCTCGACCCGACCTGCACGCCCGGTGGCACCAGCGGTGACCAGTCCGGCGGTAATGCCGCGGGTGGTGACGAGTCCGGTGGCAACGCTGCGGGTGGTGACCAGTCGGGCGGTAACGCTGCGGGTGGTGACGAGTCCGGTGGCAACGCTGCCGGTGGTGACCAGTCGGGCGGTAACGCCGCGGGTGGTGACGAGTCCGGCGGTAACGCTGCCGGTGGTGACGAGTCCGGCGGTAACGCTGCCGGTGGTGACCAGTCGGGCGGTAACGCTGCGGGTGGTGACGAGTCCGGTGGCAACGCTGCCGGTGGCGACCAGTCCGGTGGCAACGCCACGGGCGGTGACACGAGCGGCGGCGACCAGTCCGGTGGCTCGTCCACCAGCGGCTCGACCACGGGCGGCGGCGACAACGGCGGTAACTCCGGCTCCACCGGCGGCGGCCACCACGGCGGCACCTCCGGCTCCGCCAGCAACGGCTCCTCGTCGACCGGCGGTTCCTCCACGGGCGGTTCCACGACCGGCGGTTCCGTCACCGGCACCCAGCCCGACAACATCGGCTCCCAGCCGGTCGAGCAGGGCAAGCCCAAGCAGGAACTCGCCGAGACCGGTGCGGGTGAGACCACGTTCCTGATCATCGGTGCGGCCACGATGATCGCCGGCGGCATCGGCTTCCGTATGCTGCCGCGTCTCGCCGGCCGTGGCGGAAACCTCGCCTGACGTCCAGCGCGTACGAGGAAGGGCCCCGGATTCCGAACGGAACCCGGGGCCCTTCCCCATGCTCGGTGAAGCTCTCGGATGCCCGGTGAAGCTCTCGGACGATCCGGCGGCTCTCAGACGGCCTGATGCGCCAGCAGGGCCACCGCGGCCATCAGCACGATCAGCGCACCGATCAGCACCAGCGGGTGCACTCCGCCGAAGGGGCCTTCCTGCTGCTGGAGGCGCTCCCTGCTGGCCCGGCAGACCTGGCAGCGGCCCTCACTGACAGGGGACGCGCAATGGGCGCACACCAATCGGTCGTAGGTCATGCGCACTCCTCCCATGCGGCGGAGCCGTTCCACGCGCTGTCACTCCCGACAACGCCCGGCGAACCGCAACTGTTCCCCTTACCACTGTGCCAGCTTCCGCGCGTTTCGGCGCGCCCCGCCTGATTCCGCCCGGTCCGTACCCGGGGCCAACGCGGACATACCACGCATCGGCGGATGCTGCATGCGGGCGCACTCCGGCTTCGCGTAATGTCACGCTCACCTATTCCCGGCCGACGTGGTGCACTCGTGATCCGATTCGACAACGTCTCCAAGACCTACCCCAAGCAGAACCGCCCCGCCCTGCGGGATGTCTCCCTTGAGATCGAGAAGGGAGAGTTCGTCTTCCTGGTGGGTTCATCCGGCTCGGGCAAGTCGACTTTTCTGAGGCTCGTCCTGCGCGAGGAGCGCACCAGCCACGGCATGGTGCACGTCCTCGGCAAGGACCTCGCGCGCCTGTCGAACTGGAAGGTGCCGCAGATGCGCCGCCAGCTCGGCACGGTCTTCCAGGACTTCCGGCTGCTGCCGAACAAGACCGTCGCGGAGAACGTCGCGTTCGCGCAGGAGGTCATCGGCAAGCCGCGCGGAGAGATCCGCAAGGCCGTCCCCCAGGTCCTCGACCTCGTCGGCCTCGGCGGCAAGGAGGACCGGATGCCCGGTGAACTCTCCGGTGGTGAACAGCAGCGCGTGGCCATCGCGCGCGCCTTCGTCAACCGCCCCATGCTGCTGATCGCGGACGAGCCGACCGGCAACCTCGACCCGCAGACCTCCGTCGGCATCATGAAGCTGCTGGACCGGATCAACCGCACCGGTACCACCGTGGTGATGGCCACTCACGACCAGCAGATCGTCGACCAGATGCGCAAGCGCGTCATTGAACTTGAGAAGGGCCGTCTCGTACGCGACCAGTCGCGCGGCGTCTACGGCTACCAGCACTGAAAGGACGCCATGCGCGCCCAGTTCGTCCTGTCGGAGATCGGCGTGGGTCTCCGCCGCAATCTCACGATGACCTTCGCGGTCATCGTCTCCGTCGCCCTGTCCCTCGCCCTGTTCGGTGGCTCGCTGCTCATGCGCGACCAGGTGAACACGATGAAGGGCTACTGGTACGACAAGGTCAACGTCTCGATCTTCCTCTGCTCCAAGGGTGATGTGGAATCCACCCCGAAGTGCGCCAAGGGTCCGGTGACCGAGGAGCAGAAGAAGTCGATAGAGACCGATCTCAACAAGATGACCGACCTGGTCCAGAAGGTCAGTTACGAGAGCACAGACGAGGCGTACAAGCACTACCAGCAGGAGTTCAAGGGCGCCCCGATGACGGGCTCCATCACGCCGGACCAGCTCCAGTCGTCGTTCCGCGTCAAGCTCAAGGACCCCACCAAGTACAAGGTGATCGCCACCGCGTTCGCCGGCCGGGACGGTGTCATGACCGTCCAGGACCAGCGCGGCATCCTGGAGAACCTCTTCGCGCTCCTCAACGGCATGAATGTGGCCGCGCTCTGTGTGATGGCCCTGATGCTCGTGATCGCGCTGATGCTGATCGTCAACACCGTGCGGGTGTCGGCGTTCAGCCGCAGACGCGAGACCGGGATCATGCGCCTGGTGGGCGCGTCCAGCTTCTACATCCAGATGCCGTTCATCATGGAGGCCGCGTTCGCCGGTCTGCTGGGCGGACTCGTGGCCTGCGGAATGCTGCTCGTCGGCCGCTACTTCCTGATCGACCACGGCCTCGCCCTGCACGAGAAGCTGAACCTGATCGACTTCATCGGCTGGGACGCCGTGCTGTCGAAACTGCCGCTGGTGCTCGCGATCGGGCTGCTGATGCCCGCACTCGCCGCTCTCTTCGCGTTGCGCAAGTACCTGAAGGTGTGAGACACGCCCTGTGTGCCGCGGGGTGAACGCCCCATACGGCACACGGGCGTCGGTCTACAGTGGTCGCCATGTCAGGCCCGGAATTCGTCGAGCCGCCCCGCAGCCTTCGCCGCGGGGCGGCTCTGACGTTGGTCTTCGTGAGCGTTCTCGCCACGGCTGCGGCCACCAACTCCCTGCCCGGCGACGGGCATACGCCGCGCCCGGCCCGTACCGGCAGCGCCGCGTCCACCGTCGACGGCGCCGAACTCGCCAGGGCCGCTTCGGATGCGGTCGCCGACGGCAAGTCCGGTACGAAGGCCGCCGAGGGGATAGTCAGCCGCAGCGGCGACCGCTGGGGCGCCGTGTACGACCGGAGCGGCTACGAGCAGTTCGAGGACGCCCTCGACGGCGAGTACACCGGCGTCGGCCTGTGGGCCAGGCGCGGCCGGGACGGCCGCATCGAGGTGGCCAGGGTCCAGCCCGGCGGCCCGGCCGCGCGGGCCGGACTGCGCGCCGGCGACCTGCTCCGTACGATCGACGGCCGCCAGGTCGGCACCCGGCCGGTCACCGATGTGCTCTCGCAGCTGCGCGGCGGCGACCGCGCGTCCGTCCCCGGTACGCCGGTGGTCGTCGGCGTACGGCGCGGAGACGACACCGTGACGAGGACCCTGCACCGGGCCAGGCTCACCACCGACCCGGTCACCGTGACACGGCTGCCGGGCCGGGCGACCCGGATCAAGGTCACCGCCTTCACCAGGGGCTCCGGAGCCCGGGTGCGGGAGGCCGTACGGGCGGCTCCGGCGGGTGGCGGCATCCTGCTGGACCTGCGGGGGAACAGCGGCGGCCTGGTCGCCGAGGCCACCACGGCCGCCTCCGCGCTCCTGGACGGCGGTCTGGTCGCCACGTACGACGTGCACGGCGCACAGCGCGCCCTCTACGCACAGCGGGGCGGCGACACGGGCCGGCCGCTGGTCGTCCTGATCGACGGCGGCACGATGAGCGCGGCCGAGCTGCTCACCGGGGCCCTCCAGGACCGTGGCCGGGCGGTCACGGTCGGTTCCCGCACCTTCGGCAAGGGCTCGGTCCAGATGCCGAGCGCGCTGCCCGGCGGCTCAGTGGCGGAGCTCACCGTCGGCCACTACCGCACACCGGCGGGCCGCAGCGTGGACGGCCGGGGCATCACCCCGGACGTGACAGCGGGCGACCGGGCCGAGGCGCGGGCGGAGACAGTATTGAGTGGCCTCGGGGGAGGGGCGTAGTGCGAAAATGGACGCACTATGGCTAAGGAAACCGGGCGGAAGATGATCGCCCAGCACAAGAAGGCACGGCACGACTACCTGATCCTCGACACATACGAGTGCGGGCTGGTCCTGACCGGTACCGAGGTGAAGTCGCTGCGGATGGGCCGGGCGTCGCTGGTCGACGGCTTCGTCCAGATCGACAACCACGAGGCCTGGCTGCACAACGTGCATGTACCGGAGTACACGCAGGGCACCTGGACCAACCACAGCGCGCGCCGGAAGCGGAAGCTGCTGATGCACCGCATGGAGATCGACAAGCTGGAGTCGAAGTCCCAGGAGTCGGGCCACACGATCGTGCCCCTGGCGCTGTACTTCAAGGACGGCCGGGCCAAGGTCGAGATCGCGCTGGCGAAGGGCAAGAAGGAGTACGACAAGCGGCAGACTCTCCGCGAGAAGCAGGACCGCCGCGAGACGGACCGGGCGATCTCGGCGGCCCGCAGGAAGCAGCGCGCCTGACCGGCCCCGCGGGGACGTGGACCTGGCGGGGACGCCGACCTGCGGGGAATACAGTGGCACCGCCGTACGTTGGTCACGTACGATGGCACTGCACCCCACGGGGCGCGGTACCACCTTGAAAAATCAACATGGGGATGATCGGTTTCGACAGCGGCTGTTGAAGCAGGGGAAGCGAGCCGAGGAAGCGGCAATGATCTCGTAAACCATATGTCGCAAAAAATAATCGCCAATTCTAAGCGCGATTCCCAGTCCTTCGCCCTCGCTGCCTAATAAGCAGTGACTGAAGGACCCTAAATGGGTGTCAGCCCGGGGAAGTTCCCGACCCGGATCCTGGCATAAGCTAGGGAACTAAACCACTGGTCCCGGTCACGGGGATCAGTGGGAAACCAAACAGTGACTGGGCCTGTCGGAGACTTGTTCGCGAGATCTCCGGGGCCGAGAAAATCGCAGCGAACTGCGCTCGGAGAAGCCCTGGTCCGGCACCGTTGGACGCGGGTTCGATTCCCGCCATCTCCACCACCCCATGTGTGGCTCATGCCCTGCCGGATTGTTCCGGTGGGGCATGAGCCTTTTTCTGTGTGTCGTGTGGCCGGGCAGTGGCCGCCGGGACGTCCCGGCGG